>CAZHFE010000089.1:0-7524 GCA_964532055.1 uncultured Kaistella sp.
AGAAAGAGATTTATCGATGGTGTCGAATTCTAAAGCAAATCCCGTTTGTTTCAATTTTTCGTTGCTTACTCTGGAACCTTCTGTTAATATGACCGACATTTCTCCAAACAATAATTTTACAATAAACAAAGGAACATTTGGCAGCAAACTCTTCTTCCCGAATGAAAGGAGTAATGCTTTAGAAAAATCATTCATCGTAATATGCTCGGAGGAAACAGCATTGAAGATTCCGTTTATTTCTTTTGTTTTCAAAATAAATTCATACAACCGCACCAAATCTCTAATGTCTATCCAAGGAAAATACTGATTACCCTTTCCTAAAGCTGTATTAATACCTAATTTAGCTAAAGGAGCTGTCTTTTTGTACATTCCACCATCTTTACCAATGATAATCCCTTTTCGTAAAATCACTGTTCTGATACCTAAACTTTCCAACTGTAAAGCAGTTCTTTCCCATTGCTTGCAAACAGCAGCCAAAAAATCATTTCCGTTATTTGATTTTTCTGTAAAAATATCATCGGAAGTAATTGATCCGTAATATCCTACAGCAGAAGATGAAATGAGTGTATCTATTTTGAAATTATTTTGCTTTACATATTTGTAAATTAAATCTAAAGATCGGATTCTGCTTTCTAAAATTTCTGATTTTCTTTTAGAAGTCCAGCGTTTTTCACTAATATTTGCACCTGCTAAATTGATAATAGTATCTACTCCGATAAAGGCATCTTTATCAATATACTGTTTTTCAATATCCCAATTATAATACTGTATGTTCTGATGATTATCCTCATGTTTTTTTCTGGTTAAGACATTCAAAGAATATCCTTTCTGACTTAAAAAAGCAATCAGCTTTTTCCCTGCAAAACCTGTCCCACCCGATATCAATATTTTTCCCATTTTACTATTGGTTAAAAACAATAAAACTTTGCCACAGTTCGGCAGACTTTATTTCTGTTTCAGAAACGGATTGTCATCTTTATCATGATTTACCCAAATCAGTTTGCTTGTATCATAACCGATTTCCTTTGCTATTTTCAGATAATCGGCTTTTACTTTTTCCGGAAGATTTTTTTCACGAGATAAAATCCATAAATAATCCAAATCTTTACCTGCTATTAAAGCATATTGATAATTTTTATCTAATGCTACAACATTATAGCCGGAATAAAAAGGTCCGAAAAAACTGACTTTCAAAGCTGCAATATCTTTATTTCCTCTGAATTTTGCCAATCCTTCTGCTTTTTTCCATTCTTTTTTTATGTAATTGTAGCCACTATTTAGTACTACTACATTTCCATTTTTATCCAAACTATATTGAGCAGATGTATTATCCAGATTTTTTTCAAAACGAAAATCGAAACGGGCTATTTCGTACCACGTCCCTAAATAACGCTTAACATCAAAATTATCAATAGGTTTCACCTTTTCAGGAATTGAGCTACAAGAGTTCAATAAAACAAAACCACAAATCAATAATACTTTTCCTACAATTATTTTAAGTTTCATTTTACATTTGGTTTTTAGATTAATTATATTTTATCGGTACAGTTAAGTTCATCATACAAATCTTCGATAGAATTATTTGAACAAGAAGCATTACTATTTTCAGTTTCTAACCGTTATATTTAAATCAACAAAATCTTTACTTTAGTATATAAATATATCAATAATTAATTTAAGTCCAAGCAAAAATCATGCTTTATTGCATATTTTATATTTAGAAAATTTTAAATGTGAGATTTACGAATTTAAGAGAAAATAGTTTTTAAAATAAAAAGTCATTGAGAATCTTAAAGAGGAAATATCGGTTCTGTTTTTCCCCAGAAACAACCTCAATCACATAAAACTTCACGCCAAAATTCCTATATTTGCCACTCAAAAATTTGTACGAAAAATGAATCCTTTTATCGAAGAACTGAAATGGCGCGGACTTTTCGCTGATATGATGCCCGGAACTGACGAACAACTCAACAAGGAAATGACGACTGCTTATATCGGTTTCGATCCTACTGCAGATTCTTTGCATATTGGGAGTTTGATTCAAATTAAAATTTTAGCACATTTTCAGCAGCACGGTCATCAACCGATTGCTTTAGTGGGCGGTGCAACGGGAATGATTGGCGACCCCTCCGGAAAATCAAATGAAAGGAATCTTTTGGACGAAGCCACACTCAACCATTATGTGGATTGTCTGAAAAACCAGCTCTCAAAATTTCTGAAATTCGACGGAAACGAACCCAACAAAGCAGAATTGGTAAACAATTACGATTGGATGAAAAATTTCAGTTTCTTAGAATTTGTGCGTGATGTGGGTAAAAACATCACCGTAAATTACATGATGGCGAAAGATTCTGTAAAGAAAAGAATTACAGGAGAAAACGGAGCGGAAGGAATGAGTTTTACAGAATTTACCTACCAACTTTTGCAAGGATATGATTTTCTGTATCTGTACAAAGAAAAGAACGTGAAACTGCAAATGGGCGGTTCTGACCAATGGGGAAATATCACGACAGGAACAGAGCTTATCCGCAGAAAAGCACAGGGAGAAGCATTTGCTTTGACCGTTCCGCTCATTACAAAATCGGACGGATCCAAATTCGGAAAATCGGAAAGCGGCGAAAATTACTGGCTCGATGCAAAGAAAACTTCGGTTTACAAATTTTATCAGTTTTGGGTAAATGCAACCGATGAAGACGCCGAAAGATTCATTAAATTTTACACTTTTCTAAGCAAAAATGAAATAGAATCTCTAATTGAAGAGCATAAAACTGCACCTCACGAAAGAAAACTCCAGAAAAAATTGGCGGAAGAAGTTACAGTTTGGGTTCATAACCGTGAAGAATACGAGAAAGCCGTGAAAGCATCTGAAATCCTTTTCGGGCGTTCTACAGCGGAAGATTTGATAAAACTGGACGAAACTACTTTCCTTGAAATTTTTGAGGGTGTTCCTCAAAAGGAACTTCCGAAAACGGAAGTTATTGGGCTCAATGTAGTGGATTTGCTCTCTGAAAAATCAGGTTTTCTGAAATCTAAAGGGGAAGCAAAACGAGAATTGCAGGGAAATGCTATTTCTATTAACAAAGAGAAAGTAAATGATACTTTTGAAGTTGCGGAAAAAGACCTTATCGACGGAAAATTCCTGCTTCTGCAAAAAGGAAAGAAAAATTATTTTATTGTGAAAACCATTTGATTTTTCACTAAACGATATAAAAAACCGGAACTTATTTCCGGTTTTTTTATATACAAATCTCTCGCAGATTGTGTAGACTTTTTTATAATTTATCTTCGTTCCCTATTAAATCATTCTAATAATTTTTAGCGAAAATCAATGAAAATAAAATTTATAATATATTAATATTATAAAAAAATTTAAGAAATCAATAATTATATATTACAAGAAAGATTTTAAATAGATTACCTGAAAATATACCGATATTAAAATCAATATTTTCAACATAATTTTACCAAACATTCAACAAGATTTATAGAATGTAAAGAAAATATTGCTAAAATAAATAGTATTTTTCATTAAAAATATATTAAATCAATTTTTATATAAATTCTATAATTAATTAGAAATCAAATGTTAAAATATATTTTATATAAACTATAACTTTATATATGACAAATTTCTGTAATTTTTGCTAAAATACCTGTTTTAAGCAACACGAAAAATAAAACTTCACTAAAATTAAAAATTTTAAGATTTAAATTTTAACAATTATCAAGTAGTAAAAATAAGTAAAACCTCTTGAATAAACAATATTAAATTTTTAATAATTAATAATATAAGTAAGTTGCAAATACAAATTTATTAAATGTAAATTATACAAAAGATAAGCACAAATACACAAAATAAGATTCGGTAAAAGGGGCTTTCAAAAATCCGTATCTTTGTCGTATGGATTTACACTACTTGGTTCGCGAACCGCAGAATATCACATCGAAAACTCCGCTTCTTATTTTAATTCACGGATACGGAAGCAACGAAGAAGATTTGTTCAGCTTCGTCCCTACTCTACCAGAAGATTGGCTGATTGTCAGTTTTCGTGCCCCTTTTTCAATTGCTTATGATGGATTTTCGTGGTATGATATCGATTTGATGAATCCCGAAAACCGTGTAAATATTTCCCAAGCAAAAGAATCTGTAAACGGAATTATAGAAAATATTATGAAAATCTCTAATCACTATGGTTTAACAGAGAATGAAACCCATCTCTGTGGATTTTCACAAGGCGGAATCTTGAGTTATGCTCTTGCTTTGCAGCACCCAGAACTTTTTTCAAAAATTGCGTGTATGAGTTGTTATCCAGAGGAAAAACTTTTGGAAAATACCGTGAAAGATAAAAAGAAACTGGAACAGCTTCGTTTTTTTGTTTCACACGGAACGGAAGATGCGGTGATTCCTTTGGAATGGGGAAGAAAAGCCGCAGATTTGCTTTATGAACTGAATTGCTATTTCACGTTTCGGGAATATATGAGCGGACATGGTGTGAACCAAAAAAATTATATGGACTTGATGGAGTTTTTTAGCAAGTAAATAATTAATAATCAACAATTAAACTAAAAAAATAACTCCCACACAAAAACAGATTTATGCAAACCTTCTCACCAAATGATTTAAGCAATTTACAACTACAAACGCTTTTGCAAACCGCAATTGCGCCACGTCCGATTGCTTTGGCTTCAACCATCGGCAAAAACGGAAACGTGAATCTGAGTCCGTTCAGTTTTTTTAATCTGTTCAGTTCTAATCCGCCGGTTGTGATTTTTTCTCCTGCGAGAAGAGTGAGAGATAATACCACAAAACATACATTGGAAAACGTTTATGAAGTTCCGGAAGTGGTTATCGGAATCGTGAATTACAAAATTGTACAGCAAATTTCTCTGGCTTCTACAGAATATGAAAAAAACGTAAATGAATTTGTGAAATCGGGTTTAACCATGAAAGACGCCGATTTGATAAGACCGAAACTCATTGAAGAATGCCCTGTAAATTTGGAATGTATCATAACGGAAATCAAACCTTTAGGAACGGGAGGTGGTGCAGGAAATCTGATTATTTCTGAAGTTGTAAAAATTCATATTCGTGAAGAATATCTGAATGATTCCGGAAATCTCGACCAAATAAAACTCGATTTGGTAGCAAGATTAGGCGGAAACTGGTATTCTCGAAATAATGCCGAAAATCTCTTTGAAGTGCCAAAACCTTTAGTAACAAAGGGAATAGGTTTTGATTTACTTCCCGATGAAATTAAGTTTTCAAAAATATTTACAGGAAACGATTTAGGAATGCTCGCAAATACGGAACAACTTCCCGACGGAAATTTTTCTTCCGATGAAAACATTCACAAAAAAGCACAGGAACTTTTGCTGAACAACCAAATCGAAGAAGCATGGAAAACATTAATTAACTGATAATTAGATTCAAATCTTCGTCAGTTTTGCAAATTTCAGGATAAGGTTTTTTTCGTCGCTGTTGGCAAATTTTACTTTTGCTTTAATGTTTTGAGGATCAGTTCCGTCTAAAAAAACCACTTCTCCCACTCCGAAACGGTCGTGTCTTACCTTGTCTCCTACTTCAATATCCTGTGAAGAATCTCCACTTGGGTTGATAATTCTCGCGGAAGAAACCGGTTTCAGATTTTTAGGAATTGGTTTTTCGATTTCATTTTTTGCAACGGATTTATTTTTAAAAAATCTCGGTTCACTTGGTGCGTCATCAAAAATATTAGATTTCAATCCGGAATGGTTTACAAATCTGCTTTCTACAGCCGGATTGATAAATTCTATGAATTGTGTATCGACCTCACTCAAAAATCTTGATGGTTCTGCATCGGTGATTTTCCCCCACTGAAAACGTGAAACAGCATAAGTAAAAAACGCCTGTTTTTCGGCTCTTGTTAAAGCTACATAAAACAACCTGCGTTCCTCTTCCAACTCTTCTCTTGTTGACGAACTCATAAAACTCGGGAAAAGATTTTCTTCTAACCCAACTAAATGAACAACGGGAAATTCCAATCCCTTTGAAAGGTGAATCGTCATCAAAGAAACTTTGTCTCCGTCATCATTTTTATCATTTTGAGTATCAGCAGAAAGTGCGATGTTTTCGAGGAAATTGGAGAGTGAAGCATCACCATCTTCCAATTGTTGCTGTTCTTCTAAGAAACCTTGCATAGAGTTCATCAGTTCTTGTATGTTTTCCACACGAGAAATTCCTTCGGGAGTTTGGTCGTCTTTCAGAAACTTAATCAATCCGCTTCTTTTGGCAACTTCCATTGCGACATTGTAAACATTTTCGGTTTTCAGCATTACCTGAAATGCTTTTATCATCGACCAAAAATCATTGAGTTTGGTGATGACACCATTATTCAAACCCAATTGCGGTGCATAAGTTGGTATATTATCTATAATTTTAGCCAACGGAAGATTTTGCGAATCTGCAAAAACGATGAGTTTATTTTGTGTAGTTTCGCCGATTCCTCTTGCCGGATAATTGACGATTCTCAGTAACGCTTCGCTGTCATTTTCATTAATTAAAAGCCGGAGATAAGCGATTAAATCCTTCACTTCTTTTCTTTGGTAAAAAGACAAACCGCCATAAACACGATACGGAATATTCCTTTTTCGCAGTGCGTCTTCAAAAGCACGGGTTTGAGAATTGGTGCGATACAAAATTGCAAAATCGCTAAATTTTCTTTGAGCAAAGTTGTGCATTTCCCAAATATTTCCTGCCACGAAATTAGATTCATCGGCATCAGAAAGTGCACGGTAAATTTTTATTTTTTCGCCTTCTTCATTATCACTAAAAACATTTTTTTTGAATTGCTGCACGTTTTTAGAAATCACCACATTTGCAGCATTCACAATATTTTGGGTAGAACGGTAATTCTGTTCCAGCGAAACTGTTTTCGCATCGGGATAATCTTTTTTAAAGTTCAGAATATTAAAAATATTCGCACCTCGAAACGAATAAATCGATTGTGCATCATCTCCTACCACACAAATATTTTCAAACTTTGAAGCCAATGCTTTTACAATAAGATATTGTGAATGATTGGTATCTTGATACTCATCTACCAAAATATATCTGAATCTGTCTTGATATTTCGCCAAAACTTCCGGAAATCTTGTCAGTAATTCATTGGTTCTCAATAGCAAATCGTCAAAATCCATCGCTCCGTTTCTGTAACAAGTTTCCACATATTTTTGATAAATCAAACCGATATGTTTCATGTTGGTTCTTTCATCTGCTTCAATAAGTTCGGGATTGTTGAAATATGCTTTTACGGTAATGAGATTGTTTTTGTATGTAGAAATTCTCTGTTGCACTTTTTTCGGTTTGTACAAATCTGCATCTATATTGAGTTCTTTCAGCACTTTTTTCAAAACATTCAGCGAATCTTGAGAATCGTAAATCGTAAAATTCGACGGAAAACCGAGATAATATGCTTCGCTCCGAAGAATCCTCGCAAACACGGAATGGAAAGTTCCCATCCAGATAGATTTTGCATCACTTTCACC
>CAZHFE010000090.1:0-7288 GCA_964532055.1 uncultured Kaistella sp.
GTTTCCGCTTCCCATAATGATTGCCAATAATTCTGCATCAGAAAGCGAATTTCTGCCTTTTAGCAAAAATTTTTCTCTCGGTCGATCGTCTTCAGCAAGGAATTTTAGGTTCACTGTTTTTGGGTTTAAGGTTTGTAATTGCAAAGATGAACCACAAAGCAATCTGTTGAAATAGTTATTGTTTATTTAAGGATTGCTTCATTTCGCTTTCTATATTCGTAATAACAGGAGATTCTTACATCTTCCGGCAATATCATAAAATAAGTCCGTCTTTCATTACTAATTTTCGGTCTGTAATCTCTGCAAGATGCATGTTGTGAGTTACTATTGCAAAAGTTTGGCTGTATTTATCTCTTAAATCGAAAAAAAGTCTGTGCAAATCATCTGCATTTTTTGAGTCTAGATTTCCGGTGGGTTCATCAGCAAAGATAATTTTCGGGGAATTGATAAGTGCTCTTGCTACAGCGGCTCTTTGTGCTTCACCTCCCGACATTTCGTTGGGTTTATGATGAAGTCGGTCTGCAATATTGAGGTCTTCAAAAAGGGAATATGCTTTTTCCAGTGACTCTTTTTCATTTTTCCCGGAAATTCTCGTGGGCAAAAGTACATTTTCCAAAGCGGTAAACTCGGGCAGCAACTGATGATGCTGAAATACAAAACCAATATTTTCGTTCCGGAATTTTGAAAGTTGTTTGTCGCTCATATTGATGAACGATTGTTTTGCCAAAGTAAGTTCTGTATTATAATTTTTAGGGTTTGTAGGCGAATCCAGCGTTCCGAGAATCTGCAGAAGCGTGGATTTTCCTGCTCCGGATTCTCCGACAATAGAGACTACTTCACCCTCCAGAATGTGTATGTCAACACCTTTTAAAACCTCTAAATCTCTATAAGATTTGTGAATATTTTTTGCTCTAATCATAGTTTCAAAAGTAATGAATTTATGCGAATCTTTTTATAGTATTTTTAATAACAAATAAAAACCCTTTCAGAAATCTAAGATTCGACGAAGTCAATTCCGAACTCTGAAAGGGTTGGGTTTTTAATAAAATTCCTTAAAGCAGCAAAGTCAGCGGCTGCTCCAAATAAGTTCTTAAAGTTTGTAGAAATTGCGCTCCTGTTGCACCATCTACAACTCTGTGATCGCATGCAAGAGAAAGTTTCATTGTGTTTCCTACAACGATTTGCCCGTTCTTTACAATCGGTTTTTCAATAATTGCACCGACTGATAAAATGCAGGAATTTGGTTGATTGATAATGGAAGTAAACGTTTCGATACCGAACATTCCTAGATTGGAAACAGAGAATGTGGAACCTTCCATTTCATTGGCTTTCAGAGTTTTAGATTTTGCTCTTGAAGCCATATCTTTCACTGATGCAGAAATTTGATTATAGTTCATTTGATCAACATTTTTCAGCACCGGAACAACCAATCCGTCCGGAATTGCGACTGCAACTCCTACATTGATATTCCCGTGATGAATGATTTTATCTCCTGCCCAGCTTGAATTTATCTGCTGGTGTTTTCTAAGAGCCATCGCTGTTGCTTTAATCAACATATCGTTGAAAGATATTTTAGTATCCGGCAAAGAATTGATTTCGTTTCTGGCTTCAATGGCTTTGTCCATATTGATTTCCAACATTAAATAATAATGCGGAGCGGTAAATTTACTTTCGGAAAGTCGTTTCGCAATAATATTTCTTACTTGTGAATTAGGTGTTTCAGAATCTTCTCCGGAAGCAAAATTCATCGCAACCTGAGAAGCAGCACTTGTTGAAACAGTTTGCTTTGATTCACTCGTAACAGACGGTGTGAAGTTTTCAATATCTTTTTTGATGATTCTTCCATTTTCTCCCGAACCTTTCATATTGTGAATGTCGATTCCTTTATCTTCCGCCATTTTTTTTGCTAAAGGGGAAATTGCGACTCTGTCTCCTGTAGAAACAGGTACGATAGTTTTTTCAGATTTATTTGCTTCTTCTTTTACCTGAGTTTTTACAGAAGATTCTTTACTTTTTACAGAAGTTTTACCACTTCCTCCGGAAACGATTGCAGAAACATCTGTTCCTTTTTCGCCGATGATTGCTAAAACAGCATCAACAGGACTTGCTCCGCCTTCTTCTGTGCCGATGTATAAAAGCGTTCCGTTGAATTCCGATTCAAAATCCTGCACCGCTTTGTCGGTTTCTATTTCCGCAAGAAGATCACCTTCTTTTACGGCATCGCCAACTTTTTTATGCCATTTCGCCACTTTACCTTCCGTCATCGTATCAGAAAGACGAGGCATTGTGATGACTTCTACTCCTTCGGGAATTTCTGTTGTCGGCTTTTCGCTTTTTTCACTCTGTTCAAGATACGCTTCGCTTGATTCCTCTTTTTGCTCTTCATTTTCAGCAGTTTGCAAACCTCCGTCTTCCATCTTAGAACTTCCCGACAAAGAAGATATATCTTCACCCTCATTTCCGATAATTGCCAAAACAGCATCAACCGGACTTGCTCCGCCTTCTTCTGTACCGATGTATAAAAGTGTTCCTGCAATTTCCGACTCAAAATCTTGTACGGCTTTATCGGTTTCTATTTCCGCTAAAACATCGCCTTCTTTTACGGCATCGCCAACTTTTTTGTGCCACTTTGCAACTTTACCTTCCGTCATTGTATCTGAAAGACGGGGCATTGTAATTACTTCTGCCATAATATTTCTATTTGTTCAATGTTTCAGGTTTCAAGTTCAAAGTTGAATAAAACTCAAATTAAAATCTGAAATATTTGTAATCATTAATTATTTTCTAATTGATCGAGGAACGGATAATCTTCCTGTGCATATACGTATTCGTAGATTTTTTCAGGATTCGGATAAGGTGATTGTTCCATAAATTCCACACATTCTTCTACAAATGCTTTTGATTTATCGTCGATAGCATTTAATTCATCTTCTGTTGACCATTTGTTTTCTAAAATTCTGTGTTTCACGATTTCGATAGGGTCGTCTTTTTTGTGTTCTGCAACTTCATCTTTGCTTCTGTAATGCTCTGCATCGGACATTGAATGTCCTCTGAAACGATATGTTCTGGCTTCGATAAAAGTAGGTCCGTCTCCGCGTCTTGCTCTTTCAATAGCTTCGTACGCTGCTTCCGCCACTTTTTCAGGATCCATTGCATCTACAGGAAGACAAGGCATTTCGTAACCCAATCCTAATTTATAAATATCTTCGTGATTGGCGGTTCTTTTCACAGAAGTTCCCATTGCATATTGATTGTTTTCTACTACAAAAACCACCGGAAGTTTCCAATTCATCGCCATATTAAAGGTTTCGTGCAATGAACCTTGTCTTGCAGCACCATCACCGAAAAAGCAAATATTCACCGCTTTTCTGTCATAATATTTATCTGCAAAAGCGATTCCCGCACCAAGCGGAATTTGTCCACCTACAATTCCGTGACCTCCATAAAATCTTTTTTCTTTACTGAAAATGTGCATTGAGCCACCCATTCCGCCGGAAGTTCCCGTTGCTTTACCGCAAAGTTCTGCCATAATTCTTTTCGGGTCAACTCCCATCGCCATTGGATGAATATGACAACGATATGCTGTAATCATACTATCTTTGGTCAAATCCATTGCGTGAGTAAAACCTGCCGGAATTGCTTCTTGACCATTGTATAAATGTAAAAAACCTCTGATTTTTTGTTTAAGATAGAGAGAACGGCATTTGTCTTCAAATCTTCTCCACATCGTCATATCTTCATACCATTTCAGGTACACTTCTTTGGAAAATTCTTTCATACTTATTGATAAATATGGAGCAAAAATAGTAAAAATCTTTGGCTTTACGGATATATTTTTGATTTTGGAAGATTTGAAAAATAACTTATTTTTGAATCCTGATTATTTTTTGTGGTTAAAAACAATTCTACTTTCATGACGAATATTTCCAAAGTAATTTCGGGGTTTTTTAATCCGCTGATTTCTCTGCTTATTTATTTTGGTTATTACAGTTCAAAAAATTATACGCTGAAAGAAACGCTGGAAATTTTTATCCCGATTCTCTTTATTGTGATGATTCCTGTAACCATTTGGATTTTTCGGAATGTGAGAAAAGGAAGATATTCCAACTTTGATGTATCCGACAGAAACCAGCGAAAAAGCTTATATTTTTTTATTGCAGCATGTCTTATTATTTATCTTTTGTATGATGAGTTCGCCAACGAAAATATAGATTTGGTAATGCTTTTCATATTGGTTTTGCTTTTGGTAATGCAGTTCAGCAATTATTTCATTAAAAGTTCTATGCACACCGCTTTTAATGTTTTCACAGCGGCATTATTCTTTTCGCAGAATTGGGTTTTAGGAATTGTTTGGTCCTGTATAGCAATATTGGTGGGAATTACAAGAGTTATCCTGAAAAAACATACTGTGCGAGAAGTTTTATCGGGCGGAATTATCGCTTTTATTATTTCTTTTATTTATCTTTATGCCAATATCCAAATTCAGCATTAAATTTCTATGAAACTCAACCAACTTACTCCTGCCGAAGAATCTTTAATGGACATTTTATGGAAAATGGGTTCCTGTTATTTGAAAGATATTATGGAACAATATCCTGAACCGAAACCGCACCAAAATACCATTTCTACTTTTATGAAAATCTTGGTAGAAAAAGAATTTTTGACCACCAAAAGAGAGGGAAGAATTTTCAAATATTCGGTTGCTGTTCCTTATAACGATTACAAAAAATTTCTACTGAAAAACTTTTTGGAGAATTATTTTAATAATTCTGGGAGTGAACTTCTGAAAATGATGATTAATGAAAAAATCTTTAAAACACAGGAACTCAATCAGTTTTTTGAAATCAGAACCACTGTAGTTTCTGTTGCGGAAAATGCAGAAAAAGAAAATCAAATCAGCGATTTTATTGAGGAAATTACTGCAGATAAAAAGCACAAAAAAGGAAAAAAGAAAAAGAAGAAAAAAGGGAAATAAAACCCGGCTTTCTGCAATTCATATAACTTGCTTAAAATTTAAAATCATTATGAATAAACTCAACGAAATTTTTGATAAAACGCTGTATGTTCTGCGCAATTATCCTATGGTTTTGCTTGTTTCCTTTTTGGGAGCAGTTTCCTTAATCTATCTTTCAGATTATACTATAGGTGAAGAAAGATTTGTTTTCGTGAAATCATCATTGGTTCTCTGTATGGGAATTTCTCTGATGTTTGCACTGAAAATTCTTTCACAAAGAATCGGGCGAAAATGGGTTTTAGAAATTTTCGGGATTGCTTTTTTGGCTTTCTTCTATTTTATACTTCCCGAAAAAGAAAAAGATTTTACTGAAGTGTGGAGTTATCTCATTATTCCGGTTTTTATATTGTCGCATTTGCTGGTTTCTTTCGATGCATTTTTGGGAAAAAATCGTGAACTGAATTTCTGGCAGTACAACAAAAATCTGTTTATCAATATTTTTCTTACGGCAGTATTTACAGGCGTTTTGACAGCTGGAGTTGAATTGGCGATTTTGGCAGTAGATAAACTTTTTGATTTTAATTTCAATAAAATTTATTTTGATACTTTCTGTTTTTTATCGGTTTTTGGCAGTTGTTTTATCTTTCTGCTTTTTAATGAAAAAGGATTGCAATATCTGGAAAAAGACGGAAATTATCCTGTAATTCTGAAATTTTTCACCCAATATATTCTCATTCCGTTGTTGCTCATTTATGTCATTATTTTGTATTTCTATTTGGGGAAAATCTTGATTAATTGGGAACTTCCGAGAGGTTGGGTTTCTTATTTGGTTTTGGCGTATTCTGTAGTCGGGATTTTGGCATTGCTTTTAGTTCACCCTTTAAAAGAAGAAACAGCAAAATCGTGGGTAAAAGTTTTTTCTAAAATCTTTTATTACACGCTCGTTCCGCTGATTGCACTTTTGTTTACCGCCATTTTTACAAGAGTTTTAGAGTACGGTTATACCGAACCGAGATATTTTGTGCTGCTTCTTGCAATATGGCTCACTTCTGTTGTTTTATATTTTATTTTCCATAAACAGCCGACCATAAAATATGTACCAGTAAGTTTGTTTACTTTCGGGTTATTTGCGTTGATTTTTCCGTATCTTAACACATTTTCCGTGGCGAAAAGGAGTCAGAAAAATCAGTTAGAAAATATTCTTTCTAAAAATAACCTTCTCGAAAACAGTAAAATTAATTTCGAAAAAAAAGTAACAGATTCTGTTGCAGATGAAATTGGCAATAAATTCAAATTTCTGGCAGAACGAAATGAGAATGAATTTTTAGAAAATCTATTAAAGCAAGAAGATAAGAAAATTTTAGATACTGGTAAAAACAATCGTTATATGGTGTTATATAATGTCAGAAATCAGTTTTCAAAAGTAGAAGAAACAAAAAATAATCCTGAAAAAGGATGGTGGTCATTCAGATTGGTTTCTAAAAAAGAAATTTATACAATAGATGGTTTTAATTATTTTGCCCCAATTCCTTATTATGGTGAAGATGCAAAAATACAAACCGGAAAAGATAATTTTTTCATAAAGAGAAATACTGATAAATTTATCATATCATTAAATGATAAGGAAGAATGGGACATATTACCTTTTCTCAATAAAACAATGGAAAAGTATAAAGGTAAATCGGGAGAAACAGAAGTTCCCGAAATTTCTACCGAAACTGACTTAGGAAATTATCATTTAAAAGTTTATTTTGATAATATAGGAGTAGGTAGTTTTGAAGCAAATAAAGTTTCTTTTGGCAATACGTATTTGTTTGTAAAAGCGAAATAAAATCAACAAAAAAGCAACTTATTAAAAGTCGCTTTTTTTCATTTTCCTAATAAATCTTACCAGTTAGAACCGCCACGATTTCTGTCGTATCCTCCTCCTCTGTTTCCGCCACCGTAACCACCGCCACGATTGTTATCGAAACTTCTTCTCGGTTTTTCTTCTCTTGGTTTCGCTTCCGAAACGTTGAGTTCTTTACCGTCTAATTCTCTTCCATTCAGCGATTCTACTGCTTGCTTTCCTTCTTCGTCACTCATTTCTACAAAACCGAAACCTCTTGATCTTCCGGTTTCTCTGTCTGTGATAATTTTGGCAGAAGTAACTTCTCCAAATTCTGAAAATAAATCCTGCAACGCTTGTTCTTTGGTTGCGTAATTGATGTTTGAAACAAAAATGTTCATCATAAAAAAAATTAAAAATTAATACTTGCTGAGATTATAAAAGAAACTCAACAAAAGATGAACAAATATTGATTTCGGATATAAAAACGGGTGCAAGATACAACT
>CAZHFE010000091.1:0-7180 GCA_964532055.1 uncultured Kaistella sp.
TCGCTGATTGTTCTGCTTTTGATGTAATTGTTCATATTGTTTTTTGTTTAATTTTTTAGTTTGCTCTCGCTTATTATTTTGATAATCTACTTAGGGAATACCCTTGCTCTTTTGCCCAATCGGGGTTTTCTTCAATTTCTCTGTGTCCATTTCGAGAAACCGCTAACCAATATCTTGTGTCAAGAAGCAGACTTTCTATTCTCCCTTTTTTGTGATGAATTTCAGTTGCTCTTTCTCCGGTTATTGGACATCTTTGATTCTCCGGCTGTGCCAAAAACCTCAATCTCTCAATAGTGTATCTCCTGTTTTCTGCTTCTCTTTTTATTGAAAATTTGCGGATTGGCTTAAAAGGTTTTTTGACTTTAATTGCTTCCTTTTGCTTTTTAAGTCCTATTGCGCATCGTACGGAACAGGTGGTTTGAGTTGTGCTGTATTTTGGAGTAAATTTGTTACCGCAAAATTTGCAGGATTTAATTTTTACTCTGTTCATTGTTGTTATAGCGATTCAATATTCTGCGATATGTATTCAACCGCTTTTTCGATAGCCGAGTTTAGTTTTTCAAAATCTTCGTCCGAAAATTCCACTTCGTAATATCTAAGTCTTTTTTCTTCCGGAATTTCAATGAATTGCAGTTCAGAATTTGGGAATGTTGATTGTCGGCATACTTCCCAATATCCATTGACTATTTTTCCATCTTTAATGTACTTATCAGAATAAATGTGATTGAGTGCTATTCTCGCTTTCTTCTCGTCTGTCAAATCAACCATTCCGCCTTTATAATATCTGCTTGTAAATTCGTTTTCAATTAAGTGAAACGGTGTATTATTCAATGTATAAGCAATTGCTCCTTTTCTTTTTCCGGTCAAAAGGCAGTAACCACATAGTTGCCAATAATAATCTTTGTCGATTCCTGTTTTTGTAAGGAATGTAGAGAAGTCGTAATTACTTTTTATATCAATGATAATATCCTTTCCGATAATATCCGGACACCCTGTAACCAATCCGTTTTCAAACCGCTCTTTGTTTTTGCGGTACATCTTTTTTTGAATCAAATTAAGCAGGTGGATTCCGTCTTGCTCAACCTCATTTCCTTTGTCTGTATATTTGTTTGAAAAGTCTTTTATCCTGTTGTATTTAATTTTGAAAATATGCTCATTCAGATAAGATTGTGCGGTTTTTGAAAGTATTCCCGATTCTTTTTCTGCTTTTGTTTTTGGTTCTGTCATTAAATTTCCTAAACCGGAACATCTCAATAATGCATTGTTGATTTCTTCCATTTTACTTTTTCTTTAATTGTTCTCTTTTTTCTTCAATCAAAGCCATTTCTGCCTCGCTAAATAATTCAATTGTTGAATTTTCAAGCATATCGTTTAATTCATCTTCGGTAATAATTGTATCTAAAACCTCTTTAATTTGTGCAGTTTCTCTTTCTACTTCGGTATATTCTACATCTACGGTATTCTGTTGAATATCCATTGCTTCTTCTGCTGATATAAGTCCCATTGATAATTCGGGTGCGTAAGTTCTTTGAAAGAATGCGGCGGAGCGATATTGTAGCATTAATTCGGGCATTGTTTTCCATTTACTACCGTTTTTCCCAAACCACCCCTCGTCTTTTGCCATTTTAATTGATACCCAACTCCCTTTCAGCGTTTCACCCGATTTGTCTTTTGCGTATGCTCTGCAAGACCACTCATCTGTATTTTCAGTACCTTTAAATTCGTATCTCAAAGGAGAAAATTTGCCGCAACCATTTACAGAAGCAATAAGGAATTTTGATGACCAAGACGGTCTGCCTACGATTATATCAAGATTCTGCATAACCATAAATGCGGAAGCTCCCATTCTGTTTGCCATTTCCAACGCAATTATGCAGTTGGGAATGTTGTTTTGATATTCTTTTGGAATTAAGGTTGATTTTGATAATGCAGTTGCCATTCTTTGGGCTTGTTCAAAATTTGCTTGTGAACCGAAAACCTGTAAAGAATTGTCTATTTCTTTTTTTTGTAAATCGTTGTTCATATCAATAGTTTTTAATATGTTATATTTGTAATTGTTTGTTCAACTTTTTGAATTATACAATTATGGCTCTTGTACACTCTGTCTTTCTCGTCTTCAGATATTCTCAAAGAATTTCTCTCACTTGCTCTTTTTACGGCTTCTTCTAATGTGTCATAATCTTCGTGAGAATAGGAATTACTTTCTGGTCTAACCCTATAAAAAGTTCTTGGTTCTTGGTTCATTTCTTTAATTTTAGTTTGTTAATTGTAAATCTCTGACAGCAATCCAAAAAAGTCTTTTGTTATTGCTTTTGCTTTTCTCTTTGCTTCAAATCTTCCAAGAGCAAATCCTACGGATAACCTAAAAGAAGTCAAATATTTGAAGCGGTTTCTTAGTCGTGGTTTCATAATCTTATTTTTTATCAAGCCATTTTTGATACTCTTTTACCCTTTGCCCTCTGCTCTTTTTTTTGTTCTCAACGCCTGTAATTTTTTGTTTGCAAAGTTTAACAGCGAGGGCATCGGGTAGAGTATTTAATAATGCTTTTGTTGCGAGGTAGTTTGGATTCATATTAGGTCGAGCATTTCGGTTAAATCTGCCTCACAGTTTTTTGATTTTATAATATTGTTTTGTGCATTTTGAATTGCTATTTTCATAAGTTCGATAATGCCCACGCTATTATTTTCTGTTACCGTATTTTTTCGATTTCTAACGTATTCAATGGTTGATATACTTATTCCGGTATTAGTGGAAACATCGGCTATATCTTCTTTATCCGTGAAATCTTTCAAATATTCCGAAAGTTCAACGCTTATCGGTTTTCCATAATCAAATGTCATTGTAGTAGGTGTTTTTTGTTAATACTTCTGTGAAAACTTTGAATCCGAATAGGTAAACTGTTGTTATTAGTATTTCGCCGTATTCTGAATTGTGAACTTTCATTCTACCGAAAGTCAAAGGATTTTTAAGGTGTTGTAGTAGTGTCTTCATGTTACCAATTTGCTGTTTTATAAAGGTGTTGTTCTGTCGCTTTCATATCTCTATATGATTGCTCACTTTTTTGCATCTCGCCTTGTACGTATTCAACAAAAGCGTCAAATAATGTATTTTGGTCGTCAGTTAAGATGTTTTCGTGTTCTATCACTTCATCAATCTTAATCGTGCAGTCTATATATCGCGTATCATTTGCGTCTAAAAAGAAAATATCACCGCTGAAACCATTAGACATATCGCCCTTGATTTGATTGCCAAATTCGTCAGTTGCTGTTTTGAGAAATAAGTCTATTGTTTGCATGTCGTTATATTTTTTATATTTGCTTTATTGTTTTGTTAGGACAAAGATAGAACAAAATTAGAACTAACAAAATATTAATTCTAAATAAGTTCTAATTTATATTAATTCTAAATAACAAATTATGCAATCATTTGAATTAAAGAGAAAGCAAAAAGGTTTTTACAATTACGTTAAAATAAATGAATTAAGAAATGTTGATATTGTTTCAATGACAGGACACGGCAAGGGAAATGTAAGTAGTTATGTCAATAGAAAATTAGAACCATCAAGTAATTTCTTAGAACTTTTTGAAAAATCATATAATATAAACCTTGATGATTTTGAATTTTTAGAATCCCAACAACACAATGTAAATAATGATGTGGAAAATTCTGAAATAATGATTCCTAAAGACGGTTTAAAACCAGGAATCCCATATTACAATGTGGATTTTGCGGGAGGTTGGGACAGTGAAGAAATTTTTTCTGTGGGTAATCCTGATTTTTATATAAATAATCCTGAATTTGACAGGTCTGAATTTGCGTGTAATTTAGTAGGGCATTCTATTTCAAGAAGAATCCCAAATAGGTCAATAATTGGGTTGAAATTAATTGAAGATTGGCAAACCTATTTTCCAACTAATGAATTATACGGTGTTGTAATGAAAAATGAGCTTAGAACCGTTAAGATTGTAAAGCGTTCAAAGGAAAAAAGAGACCACCTAATTTTAATTCCAGATCCACTTCCAGAATATAATCAGATTAAATATGAAGAAGAGGAAGTTCCGATAAATTTTGTTTCAAAATTTTATCAGATAACTGCGTGGGCTCAATTTGAGAGAGTATCACAATAATTATAAATGAACAAAAAAATTAAATAAATGTTCAATTGGTTTAAAAATAAAAACAAGGAAATAGAAACAGACATAAGATCTGAAAAAATTATCATTTCCGAAACAGAAAAATCCAAACCAATGGAATTATCCCAATCTGAAATTGATTATTTTGTTGAGATAGAAGTCAATAAAAGAATAATTGAAAGAGAAAGATTAGAAAATGTCAAATTAGGGGATTATTTCGGTAGTGTAGAAATATTTGACCCGAATGAAAAAGATGCCCTTTTTGAAGATGCAGCAAGAATCATTGTTTCTACACAGCATGGTTCTACTTCTTTGCTTCAAAGACAATTGAAACTCGGTTATAACAGAGTTGGAAGAATTATGGACCAACTCGAAGCACACGGTATTGTCGGAGGTTTCAATGGAGCGAAAGCACGGGAAGTTTTAATTTCTGATTTGAGTTCTTTAGAACAGTTTTTAAATGCAGAATTAAAAGGAAATGAACAAACTCTATTTGAAGAAAAATATTTATATACTTTTGAAGATACCATTGAAAGCAAAGTGAATAAATATTTTTTAGACAAAGAAGATGAAATTAAAGAAACAGTAAGATTGGAAGAAATTAAAAAAGAACAAAAAATCAGAGAAAGAATTTTACAGCAGCAAAGAGATAGAGAACTGGAAAGAAAAGTAAGGCAGCAAATGATGGAGGAAGGTGCTATTGAAAAATTACACACTAAACGCCGTGAAAAAATTCCGCAAGATGTACAAGATTCTGTTTGGAATAGGGACGGTGGAAAATGTGTTCAATGTGGAAGTAGTGAAAAGTTAGAATTTGACCATATAATACCACACTCAAAAGGGGGTGCAAACACCTATAGAAATCTGCAGCTTTTATGTGAGAAATGTAATAGGGAAAAATCAAACAAGATAGGATAATGCTTATTAACTCCGACATACAAATATTAAAGCTCCCTAAAATGCTAAAAAGCATTGGATTAATAGATAATATAGGTCAGTTCTACGAAGAAACAGGAATTTCAAAAGCACGTTTCTCCAATATTAAAAACCACGAAAAACATAATAGACCCTATCACTTCACACCTCAACAAATAGAGCGTGTCTGCCTAATTTATGGAATAGATTTTAATTGGGTGTTTGGCGTTTCAGAGGAGGTATTTAATCGAAAAATAAAAATAGAAAAACATTTAGCCCGAACAATTGAAAATAGTAAAAAATAGTAAGAAAATAGTAAAATAATGGCTTTAAAACTGAGAATTAAAATTTACAACTATTTGAAAATAAAATGTTTATGAAATGAGATAGAGTAGAATTGGAATCCCTCTTTCTCCGCGGAAAAATCCTTGAATTATTTCAGGGATTTTTTTATTGATGCAAACTCCGCGTTTTTTTATTTTTCATTACAAAGTTTTTTCTATTTTTGAATAAAAATTTGCCATGTCTGAAAACAAAACAAAACCATCTGAGGTTTCCGTTGAAGAATTCATTCACAATTCAGATTCTAAAAAAGTTGCTGATTCTTTGAAACTGGTAGAGATTATGGAGAGGCTTTCCGGTGAAAAAGCTGCAATGTGGGGTGCGTCAATTGTAGGTTTCGGGAAGTATCATTATCGGTATGAAAGCGGGAGAGAGGGCGATATGTGCAGAATTGGTTTCTCGCCGCGAAAATCGGCTTTTTCACTTTATGTGCTGCATTGCGATGATGCTCAAAACAATCTGCTTACAAAGCTCGGTAAAATAAAAATGGGAAAAGCTACTTGTATTTACTTTAAAAAATTAGATGATTTGAATTTGGAAATTTTAGAGCAGCTCATCACAGGATCATTAGAAAAAACAAAAAAACTTTACGGTTAATGTAAAAATAAAAAACCTCTGTAAATTTATAATTTCAGAGGTTTTTTGTACCCAGTGCCGGAATCGAACCGGCACACCTTGCGGTACTAGAGTTTGAGTCTAGCGCGTCTACCAATTCCGCCAACTGGGCTTAAATTGGTTTGCAAATATAGAATTATTTTTTTTCTCGGGAAATATTTCTCTGAAAAATTTCGAATTTAAAATGCTATTTCTAACCTGTCAAAAGCAAGTTGCACGTTTTCAGGGAGTTCGTTTTCGGTATCTTCATGAAGACCTAAATGATGGGAAATATGAGTAAGCAACAATTGCTTTGGTTGTAACTCTTTGTTGAGTTCAAGAATTTGCGGCAGAATGAAATGGGCAGGATGCGGATTTTCTTTTCTGATACAGTTCAGAATCAGGTAGTCAAGATTTTTCAGCTTTTCTTTTTCTTGGGTAGAAATCAAACTAGCATCTGTAATATAAGCAAGCTTTTTGAACTTAAATCCGAAAATCGGAATTTCACCATGCAGTACTTCTATCGGAGTAATTTTTGTTTGGAATAGTGTAAATTCTTTATTTTCAATAATATGTAATTCAAAAGACGGAGCTCCCGGATATTTTATTTTGGCAAAAGCATAAGGAAATCTTGCAACAATCTCATCACCGACTCTTTTGTTACAGAAAATCTGAATTTCTTTTTTGTTCTTGAAAATCAGTGGGCGCATATCGTCAAGTCCGATGACATGGTCATTGTGTTCGTGGGTAATTAAGACCGCATCAATTTGGTTTTCATGATTTTCCAGCATTTGCATTCGGAAATCGGGACCACAATCAATCAGGATTTTTTTATTTTTGTCTGTGGTAATCAGTACAGATGAACGAAATCGCCTGTTTTTAGAATCAAGCGAAGTGCAGACTGCGCAATTGCAGCCAATTACGGGAATTCCCTGCGAAGTGCCTGTTCCTAAAAATTTCAGTTTCATTATTGTATGAATAATAAAGTGTTGGTTTCAATGCAAATAGCAATAACTCAGTCGCTATTTACTTTTTATTAAATTCAGATCGTCAAAATCAAAACTGAAATCGGTAACATCAGAAATCGGTTTTATTTTTGCAGATTGCGCTTTTCCGTTTTCGTCATAATTAAAGATAACGAAAGCATCGGCATCATAACTTCTGTCGTCCCATTTTGCAATGAAAGTATTGTTGG
>CAZHFE010000092.1:0-7025 GCA_964532055.1 uncultured Kaistella sp.
ACAACAGCGAACATTTCTTTATTCATTGTGCAGGTGGTTACAGAAGTATGATTGCGGCAAGTATTCTCAACTCAAGAGGAATCCGCAATTTTACAGAGATTGAAGGTGGTTTCAACAAAATTAAAGAAACCGATGTTCCCAAAAGTAATTTCGTTTGTCAAAGCAAAACCATAAATTAATAGAAACATTTATCAGAAAACATCAGTTAGGAATCATCGGGATTTTTATCGGCGGAATATTGGGATATGCATATTACCATTTTGTGGGCTGCAATTCCGGGAGTTGTGCAATAACCTCAAAACCGTTTAATTCCACAATATACGGCATGGTAATGGGCTATCTGATGTTTACATTATTTGAAAAATCTAAAATACCTACAAACGATGAATAATTTTTTTAGAGATTGGGATTTCAGAAGAATCCTATATTTATTGGGCGGAATTTTCTTTGTATTTACCGCAATAAATGACAAAACTTGGTGGCTGATTTTGTTCGGGCTGTATTTTATGGCGATGTCGGTTTTCCGGTTCGGCTGTGCATCGGGAAACTGCGAAATTCCCTCCGTAAAAAAAGATTCGGAAGCGAAAAACTAAAATTTTAGTTTAACTCAAATATATTCTCAATGGTAAAAAAGTTAATTCCTCTTATTCTTATTTTAAGTTTTCAGTTTTTCTTTTCACAGGAAAAAGAAATCAAACATGTTTTGTATGCACAGCAAGATGCGTGGAACAACGGCAACCTAGAAAGTTTTATGCAAGGTTACTGGAAAAGCAACGAATTGGTTTTTATCGGGAGTAAAGGTCCTACTTTTGGTTGGCAACAAACGCTGGACAATTACAAGAAATCTTACCCCGACAAAACATCTATGGGAATTTTGAGTTTTTCCGATATCACCGTAAAACCGCTCGGAAAAAATTATGCTTTCGTCATCGGAAAATGGAAACTGAAACGGGAAAAAGATGAACCAAACGGAAATTACACTTTAGTATTCAGAAAATTCAAAGAAGGATGGAAGATTATTTCTGATCATTCGGACTAAATTTTAAAGAATTTCAAAAGAATCTCCGTCATTCAAAAACTGAAATTTTCTCCTGTATTCTCTTAGTACTTCCATATTAAATTCAGCAGAAATAATATTGTTTTCCGTTGTGGAAATTTCTACTCCGTCCGCAAAAAAGCAATAAGAGCTTTCAGGATAATACAGATTATTTCCGTCTGTCCCTATTCTATTCAACCCGAAAACATAAGATTGATTTTCTATTGCTCTCGCTTTGAGTAAAGTTTTCCATCCATCAATTCTTGTTTCGGGCCAGTTTGCGACATACAAAACCGCATCATAATCTCCTCTGTTTCTAGAAAAAACCGGAAAACGCAAATCGTAGCAAACCTGTAAAAGAATTCTGAAACCTTTGTAATTGACAATTTTTCTTTCTGCTCCTTTTGCATAAACTTTATCTTCACCAGAATATGAAAACAGATGTCTTTTGTCGTAAAATTCAAAACTTCCGTCGGGAAAAACAAAATAAAAACGGTTGTAGAATCTGCCATTGTCTTTTACGGAAGCGCTTCCGCAAACCGCCGAATTTTTCGTTGTTGCAAAAGATTTCATCCACTGCAATGTTTCTTCATTGCGGTCTGCAATTTCTTCGGCTTCCATACAAAATCCAGTGGAAAACATTTCGGGCAGAACAAATAAATCAGATGATATTTCTCGGTAATTATCATTTATTTGGTTAAAATTTTCTTGCTTTTTTTTCCAAATAATGTCCAAATTTATTCCTGTAATTTTTAAACTGCTCATAAAATAATCATAGAATTATCATCGATTTTTTAATATCTCATTCTCCAACTTGTAATTAATCCGTTTTCAACGGTAAACAAAAAATTGGCTTTGTTTGTATATCCTCGACTTGAATATTGTCCTTTTACAACAACTTGGTTTTTGCTAATTACGGTATATTCGGGATTTGCGACTTTTCCTTGACGCTCAATGATGTCGCTTTCCAGCCATTTTTTTGTTTCTGCGGCTGTTTTCATTGTTCCATCTGCACCATAAGCTTGGGTTGCGGTTTCTGAAAATTGAGTTCTGATAAGTTCTGCATTTTCTGCTTCCATCGCTTCAATTAGTGTTTTTACGGGTTTTAATAAAGTTTCGTCTTGCATTTGTTTTGAATTTAAAGTGTTGTTTTCATTTGTTTTGTTGCTGTTTACCTGACCGCACGCAGTAAGCATAGAAGAAAAAAACAATATGATTAAGAATAATTTGAAATAAACCATTTTAATGGTTTTTTAAGGGGTGTTGCAAATAAATAATAACCAGATTGAGCAACAAAAAAGGAATTTCTATCGCTGCTCCTTTCAGGTCTTTGTTCAGTAATTGCAGACAGACAATCATCAATATTCCTGCTGCCATTAAGAAATTTCCCCACACGAATGTTTTAGGAAAAAGGATTAAAACAGAAGCCAATAATGTTACTGCTCCGTTTATAATTACAGCATTTTTATTGAAATTCCATTTGCCGAACATTTCCAGCATTTCGGGTTTTGCAGTCAGCATATTCCAACCGTGTTTAATACCCATAAATACGGCAAAAAGTATTAAAACGGAGTTGAGAATTTTTAGTATCATCGTCTTTAGGTTTTAAATAAAAAGGCAAATAACAAAGTCATTTGCCTTACAAAAATATAAAATATCTTTCTGATTATCTTGTTGTGTAACCACCATTTGCAAAAATGGTTTGTCCTGTAATCCACCAACCGTCGGTTACCAGAAATTCTACCAACGGAGCAATGTCTTTAATATCGGTCAATCCCCCTAAATCAGATGCTTGTTTGTGGTAAGCTACTGCATCATCATTTTCCTGTCCGTAGAAGAAAGGCGTATCCATTGGTCCGGGAGCAACTGCAGTTACAGAAATCCCACGAGAACCAAATTCTTTGGAAGCTGCTCTTGTAAAATGTTCTACCGGAGCTTTTGCACCTGCATAAGTGGAATAATAACCTGTAAACGCTGCCAATAATGAAGTTACAATAGTGTTGATTTTACCGTTATCGTTCAGTTTTTTACCTGCTTCCTGAATAAAGAAATATGCTACTTTTGCATTGATGTCACTCATACTGTCGTACTCTTCTTCGGTGGTATCGGCAAATGGTTTTTTCAATACTTTGCCTACGGTATTAATTGCAATATCAACACCTCCGAATTTTTCGATTGTTGCATCAAACAGTTTGGTAATGTTTTTTACATCCGTTAAATCTGCCTGAAACAAAAATACTTCTCCACCTGCATTGGTAATGTCTGCCAAAGTTTTTTCGGCATCTGTTTTTGTACTATTACTATTGTAATGAATAGCCAATTTTGCTCCTTTGCTTGCAAAATCACGGCTTAATAAACCGCCTAAGTTTTTTGCACCACCTGCAATAAGAACTACTTTTCCTTTTAAATCGTTTCTTGCCATTTTATTTGATTTTTAATGTTTTACAATTGATATTGCAAAAGTGGCAAGACTTTGTGTTTTTTTCGTGGTGAACTTTTCGGAAGTTTTATTTTTTGTTTTCTTTTCTGAATTTTCCGGGTGTTTGTCCTATAAATTTCTTGAAGAATTTTGAAAAGTTGGAAGGGTCATAAGTGAGTATCTTTGCGATCTCTGCAATAGAGTTGTCTGTTTCGGAAAGCATTTTTTTGGCTTCATCAATAATTTTAAGGTCGTAAAAATGACAAGGGTGATTTCCGGTTTCTTTTTGCAAAGTGTCCGTCAAATGCTTGTGAGAAACAAACAATTCACTTGCAATTTGATTGATTTCCATAAACCCGTCAACAGTTCCGGAAACTACATCAGCAATATGTTTATCTAAAAACCGAAAGTAGTTTTCGGTAATTTCTTTGCTTCGTTTTAATATATCTTGTTCTGTTTGTTTCATTTGCTTTAAATCAAAAAATATTACAAAGTTGGAATTATCCGAAAAACTATTTATGGTGAACTTTTCGGGTTTTTCTTTTTGGGCGATTTTTAGATAATAACCTTTATTTTGGCTTTGATTTTGATAAACGAAAGGTATAACAATAAAATTTAAGATTATGAAAAAGGTAGTAATGATGTGTTGTATGCTTTTTGCAGGACAGGCAATTTTTGCACAATCTTGGTCGGGAAAAGGTGACCAAAAAGTTCAGATAGGTTTCAATGGATGGGGTTACGGAAACGGTATTACAGGAACTTATGATTACGGTTTGGGTAAAATTGTATCAATTGGTGCAGGTGCAAATTTCTATTTCAGCGGATACAAAAACGCCAATAAAGACAACAATATTTTCGTTTTTGGGCGCGTTGGTTTTCACTTGCAAGACCCTCTAAATCTGCCTGAAAATTGGGATATTTATCCCGGCATTAATCTCGGTTTGCTTGGCAGAGATTTCGGAATCGGGGCGCATCTCGGTGTGAGATATTTCTTCAACAACAACGTGGGAGTTTACGGCGAGTTCGGGAATAACGGTTCTTTGGGTGTTGCTTTCAATTTCTAAAAACCACACAAAATATGACAAAAGGTTCTCTAAATGAGATCCTTTTTTCTTTGGCATACTTTTGATAATTCGTATCTTCGCAAATCTTATAATTAACCTAATTCAACTCAATGGAAATAACGATAAAAATATTTCAATTTGTACTCAGCATCTCTATTCTCGTAATACTGCACGAACTTGGGCATTTCATTCCGGCAAAATTTTTCAAAACAAAAGTCGAAAAATTTTACCTTTTCTTCGACCCTTGGTTTTCATTGGTTAAGAAAAAAATAGGCGATACCGAATACGGAATCGGATGGCTTCCTTTCGGCGGTTATGTGAAAATCGCAGGAATGGTAGATGAAAGTATGGATATCGAACAACTGAAAAAACCCGCACAACCCTGGGAATTTCGCAGCAAACCGGCGTGGCAAAGATTAATTATTATGCTGGGTGGTGTTACTGTAAATTTCTTTTTGGCTTGGCTGATTTATTCTTGTTTAAGTTATTTCAATGGTGAAACCTATCATGATAATTCTAAATTTGAAAACGGAATCGCTGTTTCTGATGCAGGAAAGAAGATGGGACTTCAGTCGGGAGATAAAATCCTGAAAATTGACGGAAAACCTGCTGAAAGAATGGAAACCTCTATTGTCAATATGCTTTTTGCAAACAATGCCACTGTTTTACGTGATGGGAAAGAAGTTACCTTGAACATTAATGAAGACGGTGTTGCAGATGTTTTGGCAGAAAATGAAGCAAGAGCATATTACAGTCCTCGTTTTCCTATTGTTATTGACAGTCTTAACGGAACGGCAAAAACAGCAGGTTTGCAAAAAGGAGACAAAATTGTAGGAATTAACGGAAAAGAAATTCGGTTCTTTGATGAAATAGGAACTGAACTTTCACATTACAAAAACCAAAATATCACGGTAGATATTGAAAGAAATAATATTCCGCAAAAAATAAACATCAATGTTGATAAAGATGGGAAATTAGGATTTTTCACAGATTTGAAAGTTGCCCAAAAGATATTTGAAAAAACGCAGGTTACCAAAAAATACTCTTTCGCAGAAGCAATTCCGAGAGGTTTCCAAAGAACAATAGAAGTTCTTACTATGCAGGTTAAGCAATTCAAAATTATTTTCAACAGCAAAACACAGGGGTATAAAAAAGTTTCCGGACCAATCGGGATTATTAACCAAATGAAGGTAGATACTGATAAAAACGGCAATGTTTCTATTGACTGGGAATTTTTCTGGAGTTTTACGGCAATGTTTTCGGTTTGGTTGGCTTTTCTTAATTTGATTCCGATTCCGGGATTAGACGGCGGTCATGTCATGTTTACACTTTGGGAAATGATTACCGGAAAACCTGTCCCGCAAAAGGTTTTGGAAAACGCACAAATGATTGGCGTGATATTTTTACTCGGTTTGATGATACTTATCTTCGGGAACGATATTGTAAAATGGATTACCGGAAAGTTTTAAAAAATTCCGAAAAAAATATTTTGGCAGAAATAAAAAAGTTTATATATTTGCAAACGCTTAAAGCAAAGAGCAAAATTCCTCTTTAGCTCAGTTGGTTAGAGCATCTGACTGTTAATCAGAGGGTCCTTGGTTCGAGCCCAAGAAGAGGAGCAAAAAGACTTACATTTCTGTAAGTCTTTTTTGTTTTTTGTTCTATATTAATCGTTACATTTGACAAATAAAAACAATAAATAAGTTGTAAATGAAAACATTAACATTACTAATAGGAGCGATTTACGGCGGTTTGTCTGTAATTCTCGGAGCATTCGGAGCGCATGCTTTTAAGAAAATTTTACCGATAGAAAAATTAGAAAGTTTTGAAACCGGTGTTCGTTATCAAATGTATGCAGCGTTTTTTCTGCTCATTGTCGGCTGGATTTTAAAATTTGAAACTAAATCAGAAAACTGGATTTCGTGGTTAATGATTTTGGGAACGTTGTTGTTTTCTGTAAGTATTTATTTTCTGAGTTTCCAGGAACATTGGGGAATCAATCTGAAATTTCTTGGTCCAATCACACCAATCGGTGGTTTACTGATGATTATTTCCTGGGTAATGCTGATTTTTTACTTTGTGAAAATGAAGTTTTAAATAAAAAATGTCGTTATGTGCTAAAATGTTAATTCTATGAAATTTTTCATACATTTGTATCACTAAAAAAATAGTTATGAAAAAGTTGTCAGTCATTTTTCTTTTCGTCGGATTAATCGTTTCTGCACAAACCCATCGCTTTATTTATGAATTCAAATTCAAGCAGGATTCCACAAAAAGTGATTTCAAAAGTGTGAATATGGCACTTGATATTAATCCAGAAGATATTCAGTATTATAACTATCGATATATTCTCATTGACTCCACCAATATCACCAAAGGACAAAACAGCCAGATGTGGGATGGATCTACACCGGTAATAATACGGGAGAAAAACTCTGACAAAAACACAAGTCTTCTTTTCATAAATGATTTTTTTGCAGTGGAAACTGTTGATAAAATAAACTGG
>CAZHFE010000093.1:0-1577 GCA_964532055.1 uncultured Kaistella sp.
AAAGCATCGGCATCATAACTTCTGTCGTCCCATTTTGCAATGAAAGTATTGTTGGAAAACGGCAGCAATTCGCCTTTCAACCGTGGTGAATTTTTACAGAAAATACGATATGTTTTTCCTTCCTGAGAAATCATCACTTCTCCGAACCAGTCGTCTTTATAAGTTCCTGTAAACTGTTCCGGTTTCGGCTGAAGCATTTTGTCTTTTGGGAAAAGTTCAGATTTTGCAAACACTTCTTTTTTCTCTTTTTCAAAACCGGCATTCATTTTTTCCATTCTCTCACCATACGTTTTCAGCCAGTTTCTGTCGGCAATTCCCAGATAAGAATCTTTCACAGTATTGGTAATCGTGCTGAAAGCCGCTCCGCTTTGCTGATTGGTAAGGACAACAATTCCGAGTTTCATATCTGGAATTAAGGTAAACTGCGTAACTGTCCCGATAAGTCCGCCTGTGTGATAAATCTGCTTATGACCTTTAACATCAGTCAAAAACCAACCCAATCCGTAACCTCCGAAATTGGAATCATACGAATTTTTCAATGCAACCGGAGTTGAAATCTGCAAATTCCACAATTGCTGTATCTGCTTATCTGAAACGAGTTTTTTTCCGTCTTTTGTAGTAAAGCCGTTCATCAGAAATTCTGCCCAAATCGTCATATCTTTGATATTGCTTAAAATTCCTCCTGCTGCATTTGCGGTTTCGTTCCAATCGTGCGGAACTTGGATTACTTTTCCGTCAACAGGAGCGTGTGCATCAATGATATTAGAAACTTTCGCGGCTTTTGCACGGCTGTAACTTCCAAAACTCGAAGTCATTCCGACCGGTTTCAAAATTTTCTGCTCGATAAATTCTGCCCAACTTAACCCCGAAACTCTGTGAATCACTTCTCCTGCAACAATGAACATAATGTTGTTATAATCTAATGTTGAACGGAAAGAATTTTTAGGTTTCAAATATCTTACGTTGTGAATAATGTCATTCACCGTCAAACTTCCGCCTTCCGGAAAAAACATCAAATCACCTTGTCCTAAACCAAGTCCGGCTCTATGTGTGATTAAATCTTTTATGGTAACCTCCTGCGAAACATACGCATCATACATCTGAAATTCGGGAATAAATTTGGTTACTTTATCATCAAAATTCAGTTTTCCTTCATCTGCCAAAATCGCTAAAGCGGTTGCAGTAAAACCTTTGGAATTAGATGCAATTCCCACCAAAGTATTTTCGTCCATTTTTTGTTTGGTAGTCAATGAACTCACCCCGAATCCTTTAGCATAAACCATTTTTCCGTCTTTGATGATTCCTACGGAAATTCCCGGAACATCGAAAGTTTTCAAAGTATTTTGAATGAGTTCGTCTAATTTTTTTTCTTCAACTTGTGAAAATGCGAAGAGAGAAACGAGAACAAAGAGTAAAGATAGATTGTATTTCATTTTAAATTTAGATTTTTCCAAAGGTAAAAATTTTTGTCTGAAAATATGTTAAATCTTCTGGCTTCATTCTTCCGGCTTCCAACTTTTGCCGTAACTTTGTGAAAAGTAAAAGTAAATGGAAAGTAAGAAAGAATTTTTTTTGGA
>CAZHFE010000093.1:1677-6977 GCA_964532055.1 uncultured Kaistella sp.
CGTAACTTTGTGAAAAGTAAAAGTAAATGGAAAGTAAGAAAGAATTTTTTTTGGAGTGTTATAAACTAGGCATTATCAAATTCGGGCGTTTTACGCTGAAAAGCGGCATTGAAAGTCCGTTTTATGTAGATTTGCGACCACTTTCTTCTGACCCTAAAATTTTGAAACATCTTGCTGATTACCTTTTAGAAATGCTTCCGCTGGATAATTTCGATTTGATTTGTGGTGTTCCTTATGCTGCACTTCCAATGGCAACAGCAATGTCTTTGCAGAGTTATATTCCGTTGATTATCAAAAGAAAAGAAGCGAAATCTTATGGAACTAAAAAGCTTATCGAAGGAATTTTTTCTAAAGGGCAAAACTGTCTTTTGGTAGAAGATGTTATTACAAGCGGAAAATCTTTATTAGAAACCATTCCCGAGATTGAAGATGAAGGAATTTCGGTTTCGGATATTGTAGTGGTTCTGGACAGAGAACAAGGCGGAAAAGAACTTTTGGAAAGTAAAGGATACCGTGTTCATACGCTTTTCACAATTTCGGAAGTGTGCAAACTGTTGAAAGAAGAGGGTTATTTAACTGATGATGAAGTTTTGAGAATCAATGATTTTTTGGCAGGAAATACAGTGAAATTTGAAGAAAGAAAACGACTTTCTTACGAAGAAAAGCTTGAGATTTTCGAACATTCGATTGCACAAAAATTACTGAATATTGCCATTGAGAAAAAATCAAATCTCATTGTTTCGGCAGATGTAACTTCTACGCAGGAATTATTGAATCTGGCTGAAAAAACAGGTCATCAAATTGTTGCTCTGAAAACGCATATCGACATCATTACCGATTTTGACCCCGACAAAACCATTCTTCCTCTGAAAGATTTAGCGGCAAAATATAATTTCCTTTTAATGGAAGACAGAAAATTTGCAGACATCGGAAACACGCAGGAAATGCAGTTCAGTTACGGAATGTACAAAATATCGAATTGGGCAGATTTTGTAACTTCACAGGTAATCGGCGGTTACGAATCTCTGGATTGTTTCAGAAATGTGGGAGTTGCAGCCATTCTCAGCATGTCATCTAAAGGAACTTTGACGGATAATCATTATTTTGAAGAAGCACAGAAAATTGCAGTTTCTCACCCGAATGTCATCGGCGGAGTTTCGCAAAAGCAGATTTCCGATGAACTTTTGCTTTTTACACCCGGTGTGAATATGGAAAATAAAGGTGACGGAAAAGGACAGCAATACAACACTCCGCAACATGTTTTCAAAAATCTGCATACTGATTTTATGATTGTAGGACGCGGAATTTACAAATCTGATGACCCCGAAAAATCTGCTTTAGATTACAAAATTGCCGGTTGGAATGCGTATATGGAAAGTCTGTAAAAATATTTTAATATTCTAACAGGGTTTTGACATAATCTTTATAATTTCTTCCGATAGGAATTGGTTTTCCGTCAATCTCCACATCTTGGGAATCAAAAAAATCAATTTTAGATTTTGAAACGATAAAAGAACGATGAATTCTAATAAAATCCGCCGGTAATTTTTTTTCGAGTTCGCTAATGGAATATCTTGTGATAATCGTTTTTTCTTTCAAAACGATTTTGATATTTTCCTTTTGGCTTTCGATATATAAAATCTCTTTTAAGGATATTTTTGCTCTTTTTTTATTGACGGTAAAGAATAAAAATTCAGGTTCAGTTCCCAGCTGGTTTTTTTTTGGAGAATTGAGAGGCAAAGCTTTTTGTACAGCCATTACAAACCGTTCAAATTCGACGGGTTTGAGAAGATAATCCAAAACCTGATAACGGTAGCTTTCCACCGCAAATTCGTGATAGGCGGTTGTGATGATTACTTTCGGCGGATTTTTGAGTGCAGATAAAAAATCCAGACCTTTTATTTTCGGTAGATGCAAATCCAGAAACATTAAATCGAAGCGATCTTCGTTGAGTTTTTGCATTGCACAAATGGCATCGCTGCAAATCGCTGATAATTCCAAAAAAGGAATTTGCCCGATATAATCTTTCAAGATATTTACCGCAAGAGGTTCATCTTCTACTATGATGCATTTCAGGTTCATTATGAATTTAAATTAATGAAAAGTTCTGCCGTGAATATATTATTTTCTGATTGAGTCTGCAAGCGGAAATCGGTGTAAACCAACTCCAGCTGCCTTCGGAAATTATTTAAGCCGATTCCTTTTTCTTTATTCATATCACTTTTTTCAAAAGAATTGATAACGGTATAAATCAGCATATTTTTTTCCAGCAATAAATTGATTTTAATGAATTTGTCATTAATGCTTTCACTCGCACCGTGTTTGAAAGCGTTTTCCAAAAACGGAATCAGAATGAGAGGCAGAACAGGTTTATCGAAATCATCAGCGAAATATTGAAAATCAATTTTCAGATTGTTGTCAAACCGTATTTTCTGAATTTCCAAATAAGTGTTCAGGAAATTTATTTCTTTTGAAACAGGAATAAATTTTTCTTTGGTTTCATAGAGCATAAACCGCAGCAGATTAGATAATTTTAATACCACAACCTCTGTTTTATCAGATTTTTCTCTTGCAAGAGAATAGATGTTGTTCAGCGTATTAAACAAAAAATGAGGATTGATTTGTGATTTTAGGAAATTCAGTTCAGCTTCGGTTTTCTCTTTTACCAATAATATTTCCCGCTGTTTCAGTTTTTGGGCAGAAGAATACTCATACAAAGCAATCATTACACAGGAAATAAAAATCTTATCCATAAAAGAATTCAGAATTCCGTTGTAGCCGTAGATTCCGACAATTTTAAGATGAGGATAAATGTAAGGAACGACAAAATGAACCAAAAAAAGATACCCCAAAATTGAAAAAACCACTAATGTTGCAGATAATAAGAAGATTAATTTTATGCTGTTCCTTTTATGATTAAATTTTGAAATAAAATACAACATCAAATATCCCATCGGAATTTTGATAAACAATATTGTCAAAAATTCTTCCCAGAAAGCGTGTATAAAAGTAGAATATACAGATTGCTTGTATTGAATTTCCATCCAGTAATATTCTGTATAAACTTCTAATATCAGATAGAAGAACCAAAATAAAAAATGTCTTGCAAATCGTTTTTTCATTAGGTAAAACTACGATTTTTTGGAAGTTTGATTTTTCATAATGCTACAAAATACACATTTTATCATATCAACAACCATTTTTATTAAACAAACGAATATAATGTCGTTAAGAATCATAAAATTGTAATATGTCGTCAATTATAATTCTTATGTAGAAACATCATTTTTTGAAACCTATTTTCCATTTAATTTTAAATAAAAATAGTATTATGAAAAATCTACATTTGTTTATTTTAAATCTTGTCTTTGCAGGAAATATTTCTGCACAATGGAAAATAGGAGCAGATATGCCTGAAAGCATAAGAGCAGGAAATGCGGTAAGCTATTCCGAAGACGGAACAGGTTATATGTATATCATCGGCGGGAGAAATGATCAGGAAATTATTTCTGACAAAACCTATCGCTACAATATGCAGACAAACTTGTGGGAAGAAAAGAAAAATTTTCCGACACCGATTTTAGGTTCTGCTACAGCACGTATCGGCAACAATATTTTTGTTATCGGCGGAATGGTAACCACTCCAGGAACGGTTACTAAAAATGTGTATAAATATGATATTGAAAACGACGAGTGGAGCAGTGCGGCAGATTTTCCGCGAGCGTTTACAGACGGAGATGCAGTTGCTTATCAAGACAGTCTTGTATATACAGTAGGAAGCTACAATATGAAAAGAACCTATGTGTACAACATTCACAAAAATAAATGGCGTGAAGGAACAGCAGTACCTTCTCCGGGATTTGCACTTTCTTACGGGGCTCTTTCTGTTTACGGAAATAAGTTGGTGTATGTAGGCGGCTCAAACGGGACTTTCTCTCCAACTTATTGGAATACGGTCTGGATTGGAGAAATTGACCAAAACGACCGTTCAATTGTTAATTGGACACAAGGAACGCCTTTTCCGGGACAAACAAGAACGTTCTTTGAACTTCAGCCGTGGAATAACGGATTGATTCTCATTGGCGGAACTACAGACAATACTTTTGATACTTATACAGACGAAAATTATTTTTTCGATGTTGATAGCAATTCGTGGACTTCACTTACCCAAAAACCAACCGCTTGGAATACAGGAAACGCAGCATCCATTTACATTAATGGAACATGGAATTTAATCTGTTCCGGTGGTTTTGCACAACAATATCTGAAGAATACGGAAATCTATGCACAGGAAAATTTATCCGTTTTTGATAGTAATCTCTGTCAGTTAAAAAATCTGAAAATTATAGCCGATACCAATTCCGGATTAGATTTTTGTTTGCCGCAGAACGGAAAAATTTATCTGAAAATTTGGGATTTGCAGGGAAGAAACATCGGAAAAGAAAAAATAATTAACGGTAAAAAAGGAAGAAATGTTGTATCTCTTGCAAATGAAGGTCTGAAAACAGGATTGTATATTATTAAACTTCATCAAAACGAAAACGCTGTATCAAAAAAAATCAGAATAGTGGATAGGTAGATTAATCAGCTAAAATTCCTATCTTTGAAAAGTTTAGAAATTTTATGCAGAAAACATCAGAACAATTCGATTCGGTTATCAATATTTGCCGTGAACTCTTTGAGAAAAAATTTCAGGATTACGGTTCATCATTCCGTATTTTACGCGCTTCTTCGGTTGCAGACCAAATTTATATCAAAGTAAAACGTTTGGTAACCCTGCAAACTTCGGCGGTACAGAAAATTGAAGATGAAAGTGAAGAAGACTGTTTCATAGCGATTGTCAATTACTCGATTATCGGTTTGATTCAGCTGGAAAAAGGCACTTCAGAAAATCTGGAAGAAAGCAAAGAATCAACCATGATGGTTTATGACCGGTTTGCCAATGAAGCCAAAGAACTGATGATGAAAAAAAATCACGATTATGGTGAAGCGTGGCGTGAAATGCTGATTTCTTCTATCACGGATTTGATTTACCAAAAAGTTCTACGCTTAAAAAGCATCGAAGTGAAACAAGGAAAACTTTTGGCTTCCGAAGGTTTAGATGCCAATTATTTCGATATGTTGAATTATGCGGTGTTCTGCTTAATTAAATTAAGAGATTAAAAGATTGAAAAATTAAGGAATTTGAAATTTGTACAAATTGCAACTTGGAACCTTGAACTTGAAACTTGAAACAAAAAAGTTATGAAAAGAATTTTACGCTATTTAATTGCCCTTATTTTTATCGCTTCCGGATTTGT
>CAZHFE010000094.1:0-6440 GCA_964532055.1 uncultured Kaistella sp.
TTCCCTTTTCAAAAACTTCGCTGTCAAAGATTTTTTATTTTTTACCAATTCTTCGGGTGTTCCTTCTGCTACAATTTTTCCGCCGTTTTTTCCACCTTCCGGACCGATGTCGATGATGTAATCAGCTAATTTTATTACGTCTAAATTATGCTCGATAATGATGAAAGAATTTCCTAAATCTACCAATTTATTAATCGCTTCCATTAAAATTTTTACATCTTCAAAATGAAGTCCTGTTGTTGGTTCATCTAATATATAAAGCGTATTTCCGGTTTGTTTTTTGGCGAGTTCTGTGGCGAGTTTTATTCTTTGCGCTTCACCACCGGAAAGTGTTGTAGATTGTTGTCCCATTGTGATATAACCCAAACCAACATCTTGCAAAGTTTTTACTCTTGAATAAATTTTCGGAATCGGCTGGAAAAACTCTACGGCTTCGTCAATTGTCATTTCCAGAACATCGGAAATAGATTTCCCTTTGTAGCGAACTTCCAATGTTTCTCGGTTAAACCGTTTTCCGTTGCAGGTTTCGCAATGTACATAAACATCTGGTAGAAAATTCATTTCAATTACTTTTAAACCGCCTCCTTGACAAGTTTCGCATCTTCCACCTTTTACGTTAAAAGAAAAACGCCCTGCTTTGTAACCGCGAATTTTTGATTCGGGGAGTTCGGCAAAAAGATTGCGAATATCGGTAAACATTCCGGTATAAGTTGCAGGATTGGATCGTGGTGTTCTTCCAATCGGCGTTTGATCTACATCTACAATTTTGTCGATATTTTCTATTCCCTCAAATTTCTTGTAAGGAAGTGGCTCTTGAACGGCTCTGTAAAAATATTTATTCAGAATTGGATAAAGCGTTCCGTTAATCAAAGAAGATTTCCCACTACCCGAAATTCCCGTTACTACAACCAATTTCCCAAGTGGAATTTCCAGATTTACATTTTTCAAATTGTTACCTGAAGCTCCTTTTAAAATTAAAGATTTTCCGTTTCCTTGTCTTCTGTTTTCGGGGATTTCTATTTTTCGTTTTCCTGTTAAATAATCTGCAGTAATGGTTTTTGCTTTCAGCAAATCTTTAGGTTTTCCTTGCCAAAGAATTTCGCCACCGAATTTTCCTGCTCTCGGTCCGATGTCTAAAACTTCATCGGCTTCTAAAATCATGTCTTTATCGTGCTCTACAACGATTACGGAATTGCCAATATCACGGAGATTTTTCAAAGAATTGATTAACCTTTCATTATCTCTTTGATGAAGTCCGATTGATGGCTCATCTAAAATATACAATACATTTACCAATTGCGACCCGATTTGCGTTGCTAAACGAATACGCTGTGATTCTCCTCCGGAAAGCGTTCTGGAACTTCTGCTTAAACTCAAATAATCCAAACCTACATCAAGAAGAAATTGTAATCTGGTTTTGATTTCTTTGAGGATTTCGTGGGCGATGATTTTGTTTTTTTCACTAAATTTATCTTCTATCTCATTTAACCAATCCTTTAAATCGAGTAAAGAAAGTGCATTAATTTCTGCAATATTTTTTCCATCGATTTTAAAACTTAAACTTGATGGCTGCAATCGTGTTCCTTTACAATCGGGGCAAGTTTCTTCGGTGGTGAAATGTCTTTCGAGCAATACAGCATCATAACTTTCCTTATCCTCAATCATTTCATTAATGATGGAAACCAACCCATCGAAATTCACTTTTATTTTTTTTGAAATTCCGGCGTACTTCAAATCTTTGTTAAATTCTTTATGACAACCGTTGTAAATATAATCCAGAGCTTCATCGGGAATTTCATGAAAGGGAGTTGATAAAGAGAGTCCGAAAATTTCCAAAATATTTTTAATCTGCGAGAGAATCCATTTGTTAGATTTTATATCTTCTAACGGCAACAAACCGCCTTGGTTAATAGAAAGTTTTGGGTTTTCTACAAAATAATCGGTATTTACTTTTTTTATGGTTCCGAGTCCTTTGCAATGGGTGCAGCTTCCTTTTGGGGAATTGAACGAAAACGTATTCGGTTCTGGCAAAGCGAGAGAATGTCCCGTTTCTGCGTCCATTAAATTTTTAGAAAAATATTCTATTTCTGTGCTTTTCAGTTTTTGTATTCCGATGATTCCTTCTCCCATTTGCATTGCGGTACGGAGTGATTTCTCCATTCGGTTTTCTGTCGCATTTTCGCCGATAATCCATCGATCAATTACGATATCAATATCATGGGTTTTGTAGCGATCGAGTTTCAAATCGTATTCAATATCTTGCAATTCGCCATCGATTCTTGCTTGTCCGTAACCTTTTTTCGCCATTTGCACAAAAAGTTCGTGGTAATGACCTTTTCTGGAACGAACAACCGGAGCAAGAAGCATTATTTTTTCACCTTTATAATTTTCTTTAATCGTTTCAAGGATTTGTTCTTCGGTATAGCTCACCAATTTTTTTCCTGTGGTTTGCGAATACGCATCGGAAACCCTGGCAAAAAGCAGACGCAAAAAATCATACAATTCCGTAACTGTTCCCACGGTAGAACGCGGATTTTTGTTGGTGGTTTTCTGCTCAATCGCGATTACGGGAGAAAGTCCGTCTATTTTATCAACATCCGGTCTTTCTAATCCGCCAAGAAATTGCCGTGCATAAGCAGAAAAAGTTTCGATATATCTTCTTTGTCCTTCTGCAAAAATGGTATCAAAAGCGAGTGAAGATTTTCCGCTTCCGGAAAGTCCTGTAATCACAACGAGTTCGTTGCGGGGGATTTTCACAGAAATATTTTTCAGATTGTGTTCTCTTGCTCCGTAAACTTCGATATATTCTTTGTTTTCGCTCATTTTGATGATTCCAAATCAGTTTTCGGAATTTTGCAAAAATACGTAAATGAAATTGAATTTGGGGTGTAGAATTAGTTTGATAATTCTATTTATGAATATAAAAAACCGCAGACAAAAATTACTGCGGTTTTTTGTGGAGGATATCGGGATCGAACCGACCACCTTTTGACTGCCAGTCAAACGCTCTAGCCAAATGAGCTAATCCCCCGAAAGGTTTTGCAATGATACAATTTTTTGTTTGAAATTTAAAAATAGAAATCCTATTTCTTCACCGCAACTAATGAATATACGAGAGGAATTTTATTCCCAAATTTTTGTATAATATATTTCCCTTTTTCTGTTTCCTCAATATGATTGAAACAAGGATATGGAGACCAATCGTATTCTTTGAAAGATTTTATTCCTAAACCCTGTTTAAGCAGATTTTCTAAAACATCGGATAAAGAATGATTCCACATTACATAGTCCTGAATAATATTTGCTGTTTTGTCGGCATAAGTTCCTTCATAGGTTTCTGCAATTGGTTTTTCATTAAAATAGTTGCATTTTACATGGGTGAAATCATCATCGAACATCCAAACTACAGGATGAAATTCTACAAAGACTAATTTTCCGCCCGGTTTCAGAAAATAGGAAATCACTTTTGCCCATTTTTCTAAATCTGGAAGCCAACCGATAGTTCCGTAACTGGTATAAATAATGTCGTATTTTTCATTGAGAATTTCTGGCAGATTATAAACATCGGAAACCAAAAACGCTGTATCTGTCCCACATTTTTGGGCTAAATCTTTTGCAGTTTCAATAGCTTTATCTGACAAATCAATGCCCATAACTTTTGCTCCCAATCTAGAAAGCGAAATAGAATCTTGCCCGAAATGACATTGCAAATGCAGGATTTTTTTATCTTTTATATTTCCTAAAAGTTCTAATTCTATGGAGTTTAATGAGGTTCTTCCTTTCAGAAATTCATCAACGAAATAGAAATCAGATTTCAAATGCGGTTCTACTTTTGCATTCCAAGAATTTCGGTTGATTTCTAAGTAATTTTCCATTTTTATCTTAAAATTAATTAAGTTCAAATTCGTTTAATAATAATTGAAACTGTAAATCTCCAAAACCATAAATCCCAAATTTTTCAGTGAATCTTTTGAATAATTGAAGGAAATCATCACCTTCATTTTTTAATTCTGAGATTTGCTTTTTCAGTGTTCCGTTGAAACGATTTTCGATGATTTCTATTAATTTCGGAAGTTCTTGAAAAATGTTTGAATTTGATTTTGATAGCAACTTCAATTCTTCAAAATCTTTTATTGAAAACGTTTCCCAAAATTTTTTGGCTAAAAATTTATCTTGATTATCAATTTTTTTTGCATTCAAAAAACTAGTTTTCAAATCATCAGAATTCAAGTTTCCAAAACCTTTCCATTTATCATTTCCTTTTTTAGTGATCGGATAAACAATAAACAATTCTATATTTTCTTGTTTAATTTTAGAGAGTAAAAACCAAAAATTTACCTGACAAAACAAATCATATTCAAACCAAAAATAGAGGTTAGAATTTGCTGGGATTTTCTGAAATTTTTCATATTCTCTCAAAACTTTTTCAGAATAATCTACTGAGTTTCCGCCATAATTTTTGATGATGAATTGCTCCCGATTTTTAAAGAAATCTTCTTCAAGAGTTGGTCCTAAAACCAAAGTTTCTCTCCAAATAATTTTTTCTCCTACCAAATCAGAAGGAATTTTTTCTGCAAGACAATCACCGTTTAAAACATGAAAATCACTCATTTTTTAGTTCAAAAATTCTTCTAAAGGAATTGTTTTTTGCTCACCGCTTTGCAGATTTTTTATGGTAATTTTTCTTTCGGATATTTCTTGTTCACCAAAGAAAACCAAATTTGGGATTTGTTTTTTTTCAGCATAGATAAACTGTTTTTTCAGTTTGGAAGATTCCGGATAGAGTTCTGCAGCAATACCTTTTACACGCAGTTTTGCTATGATTTTCATGGCTTCTAAAGATTCATTCTCACCGTAATTTGCAAAGAGATATTTCACAGAATTTTCAGCATTTTCAGGGAACAAACCGAGTTCTTCCATCACGAGATAAATCCTGTCGAGTCCGAAAGAAATACCAATACCGGGAATGTTTTTCACCCCGAAAACTTCAGTTAAATTATCGTATCTTCCACCTCCACCAATAGAGCCCATTTCTACGGTATTTGCTTTTACTTCGAAAATAGCGCCTGTATAATAATCTAAACCTCTTGCTAAGGTAATGTCGAATTTCAAATTTTCCGGTGAAATTCCCAAATCTATACATTTTGTTAAAACGAATTGTAATTCTTCAACTCCTTTGGAACCTATTTCGTTTCCTGCAAATTTCTCTTTTAATTGTTGCAGATTTTCAAGAGCATTTTCGCTTTGGTAGAAAAGAAAATCGAGTTTGGAAATCGCCTCTTGAGAAATATTTTTTTCAGAGAGTTCTTTAATTACACCTTCTTTCCCGATTTTATCCAGCTTATCCAATGCAACCGTAAAGTCTATTAATTGTTCGGAAATTCCTGCAAATTCAGCCAGTCCCGAAAGAATTTTTCTGTTGTTAAAATGAAGTGTAACCGGAATTTGTAAATCAGAGAAAGATTTTAAATACAATTGAACCAATTCTACTTCTTGCCACAAACTTTCGCTTCCCACTACATCTGCATCACATTGATAAAATTCTCTGAAACGCCCTTTTTGCGGACGATCGGCTCTCCAAACCGGCTGAATTTGGTAACGCTTGAAAGGGAAAGTCATTGTTCCGTGATTCATCGCAACGAAACGTGCGAAAGGAACGGTTAAATCGTAGCGGAGTGCTTTTTCAGAGATTTGAGAAATCAGTTTTTGAGAATTTTTCGCATTCCAATCTTCGTCTTTCGTTTTAGAAGCATAATCTCCTGAATTGAGAATTTTAAAAATCAATCGGTCTCCTTCTTCGCCGTATTTTCCGGTTAATGTAGAGAGATTTTCAAAGCTCGGCGTTTCGAGCGGCTGAAAACCGAAAAGTTCAAAATTATTCTGTAACGTATTGATAATAAATCTTCTGCGGATAACTTCGTTTGCAGTAAAATCTCTTGTTCCTTTGGCTAAACTTGGCTTCATTTTTTATAAATCATCAGCAGTTTTCTCTGCTTTTGGTTACAAAAATAGGTAATTTTGGGAGATGATTTACTAAATAGTTTTTCGCATACAAATGCAGATTGATACAGATATTCTTTAAAATCTGTATCAATCTGCAAAACCTAAAACCTAAAACTATTTACCACCAATAAGCAAAAGTTCATCTACACGAATTTCGGTAACGTATCGTTTTACGCCATCTTTGTCGTCGTAAGTTCGGTAAACTATTTTTCCTTCTACGGCAATTTCCTTCCCTTTTTCAACATACTTTTCCATAATATCTACCGTTTTTCCATAAGCAACCAAATTGTGCCATTGCGTTTCTTCTACCTTTTCGCCGAGAGCGTTGGTGTAATAATCTGAAGTTGCCAAACTTACTTTAGCCAATTTTCCTTTTTCGAAGTTTACGATTTCTACTTCTTTTCCTGTTCTACCGATTAGGGTAACTTTGTTTCTTA
>CAZHFE010000095.1:0-6356 GCA_964532055.1 uncultured Kaistella sp.
TAGGTCGCCGCCAGTTTTTTTACTCCTTTGCATATTATTGCAAAGGAGTTTTTTTTGGCTGCAATAGAAGGAATTTTGAAATGGGGTGTACTAATGTTATGTTTTGAAGTTATATATAAAATGATAACTTTGAGGATAGTTTAATCGAAATATAATCAGGGAAAAAAATGCAAATGCCAGATAAACATAACGAGCGTATTGCAAAAATGATTTTTGCTTCTGTATATCCGCATTATGTAAAAAAGATAGAAAGCAAGGGTAGAACAGTTGAAGAACTTCATCAGGTTATTGAGTGGTTAACGGGATTTAGTGAGGAAAAGCAGCAAAATCTCATCGATGAAAAAGTAACTTTTGAAACGTTTTTTCAAAGAGCGAAATTAAATCCGAATGCACAACTCATAACAGGAATGATTTGCGGTTACAGAATAGAAGAAATTGAAAATCCGTTGACAAAAAAAGTGAGATATTTAGATAAACTGGTAGATGAATTAGCCAAAGGACGAAAAATGGAAAAAATTTTAAGAAAGTAATATGGTAACCAAGATTGATAAACTCTTGCTTTCGTCATAATATGGCTCTTTGAGAAATATGCTGTATCTTGGTTGAAAGTACACCTTTTTTCTTAACTTTACCTTTCATTTTTATCATACTTATTTATGAATACCGTTTATATAAACTTTACCGAAATTGGAGACTATGAAGATTTCTATATACAGCTTAAAGAGAAACTCGCACTTCCGGAAGAATTCGGAGATAATCTTGATGCGTTATATGATTCCGTTACCGGATTTGTTGAGTTGCCGCTACACATAGAATTTGTGAATATGAGTGTGGAGCAATTAGAAATTTTTGAAGATTTGCTCATCACTATGGAAGACGCCGATGATGAACTTGATGATTTCACATTTAGCTATTATCTGGAACAGTATGATGAAGAATGATAAAAAAATGAATAGTTCTAAAATGAAATTCAAATAAAAACCCGCCTCAGTTTTAAACTGAGGCGGGTTTTTTGGTGAAAAATTATTTGATATTGTCTTGATTAATTTCCTGCATCTGCAACATCAAAAGATGTTAAACCTGTCCAACCTTTTGCCCAGTTTGGTAAAGCCGTTCCGCTTCCTGCACCTGTTGCAGTGTTGTTGATTGAAAATACTCCGCTTAAATCAGGATTAGGAAAAGCAGTTGTTGCTTTGGCTTTCCATGTTGTTCCTACACTTACAAAACGAAGGTTTGTCATATAATTTCCGCCCAAAAACCAGTTGAATGTTCTGTCGGTTTCAAAATCGAGACCGGTGGAGAAATTGGCAATCACAACATTATCAAACTTACCGTTAGAACCGGCTCTTATTTTCATTCCCTGAGATTCAGAACCTTTGGTATTTCCAATTAAAGTAAAGTTTCTGATGGTAGGATTTGATGCTCCATTTCCATTAGTTGTATTAGGATCTGTATCTTGTGTATCTGCTTCTATACCTCTATTTCCAGGTTCTACATCATTCATATATTCTTTTTTTCTTGATGCATAAACATATTCTGCAGTTCCTTGCCATCCTTCTGTCCAGTCGAAACTGTCATCTCCCACACCAAGAATCACCAAGTGGTCTGCATTTACATTTCCGCCGAAAAACTCTATCCCGTCATCTGCTCCATCTACAACATAGATGTGAGAAACTGTTGTTCCGCTTCCTACTCCGAAAAGAGAAAGACCGTTAAATTCTTTTTCAGGATTGTATTTGTAACCGCTGTGTTTGATGACAAGATATTTTATGGAACCAGAATTATCTGCTTTATCAGTTCCTCCGTAAACCAAATCCCCGAGTTCTGAAGTAGAAGTTCCCGATGCACTTCTGTTGGTAGGTGCATTTCCGAGAACTACGATTCCTCCCCAATATCCCGGTGTATGTACTGCTCCTTCAAAAACTACAGGTTTAGATTCTGTCCCGTTGATAAAGATTTTTCCGCCTCTGTCAACGATGAGATACGTTGCTCCCTGCGAACCTACAATTTTAGTTCCTGCAGGAATGACAAGCGTTGCTCCGCTCTCTACAAGAAGTTTTCCTTTCAGTTGATACGTTTTAGAAGGATCCAAAGTTACCGTAGTTCCAGAAGCAATTTTCCCTTGAAAATTTGCCGGGTCAATTGTTACAGAAGGTGTCGTTTCTTCCGGGTCTTCTGTTCTTTCGCATGATACAACAACTGTTGCTGCAGATGCCATTAATGTTAAGCAAAATACTGCTCTTAAAATGTTCTTTTTCATAAAATAATTTTTATTAGATGTTTAAAATTTGTAAGATAAATTGAGTCCTATTTCTCTTCCTTTGGTATAACTGCGGTTGGTGTAACCGGTGTTATTGATGACCTGCTCTATTTTATTTTCAGAGTTAATAAGGTTTTTTGCACTGATTCCTATTCCTATCTGGTTGAGATTGAATTTCAGATTGGCATCAAAAAGATGAATCGGGTTTTCGTAGAAATTTCCTACATTGTTTGTTCCCAATGCAGCCATACTTTTGCCGACATAGGAGTAAGAAATCACAAAATCTATTGATTTGTCGGGATTAGAAAATTTTTGGTTATATCCTAAATTTACATTCGCAAGAAAATCTGCAACTCCCTGTACATCGTCCTTTGTCTGTCCATTGAACTGCACCATTTTTCCTCCGTTTTCTTTTGCAAATTCGGTTTCAGATTTCAGTTGTTGCTGTGAGTGCATGTAAGTTCCGTTCAGGAAAGTATATAATCTTGATTTTCCCCATTGGTAAATGTCTTTTCTCACTTCTATTTCCGTTCCTGCTACATATCCCCAATTGGCGATGTTGAAATACGTCATATCGCTTGATGCCGCAGTAGAATAGGTGGTTCTTGCAATAGGATTCTGAATGTATTTTCCGAATGCCGCAATTGAAAATACTTCGCCAGATTTAGGGAAAAATTCCCATTTCAAATCTGCGTTGTAATTATCAGACGGATACAGATTGGGATTTCCATATACATTCACAGTTACATCATAGTAAGCGATAGGAATCAACTCTTTTGGCTGTGGAAGCGTATAGGTTTTGGAAGCGGAAAGACGAAGATTCTGCTTGTCATTAATGCTGTATTTTGCATTGAAAGCAGGTAAAAATTTCTTGTAATTTTTATCTTTTTTGTCTTTGGTAAAAATGGCATCGTCCCAATTGCTTTTAATGTCGATATAATCAAATCTTCCGCCTAACTGAACCACGAATTTTTTGCTGAATTTGTAATCGAAATTGATAAATCCTGCCTGAATATTCTGGGTAAAATTGTAGTAGAAAGGAACGTATCGCTCATTATCGGGACGGAAAGTTCCGTAAGTGAAAATACCATTGTTGAATGGATTGAGAAATGCATCTACATCACTCGGATTTACAGGTGCCGAAACCGTAATTTTATCATAACCAATAGTAGTATTATTAAATTTTCGGTCTTTGTAACTTCCGTTATATCCTGCATTAATTTTCAGGTTTTCAAACTGTTTAGAAATGCTCACAAATCCGTTGAATGTATTGTCTTTCAAATCATCAAAATATCGGTGGTTGTTGATAAGACTTCCTGCCAAAAGATTGTGCGTGTTTGCATCGAAAGTATTTTGCAATCTGTCGGGACGTTTGCTGTTGAGATAGTTGTAACTCAATCCCCAATCTGCACACCAATCACTGCCGATTTTATGATTTCCGAACAATTGGTTAATCCACGTGGAAGTAATTTTATTATCGCCCCGATTGATGATAATGTCTGTCCCGATTTCTCTCATATAACCTTGGAAAAAACGTGCGTCCTGCTCCGAAGAATGGATAAAATCTGAAGTGAAAACGAGTTTGTTCGCCGAATTGAATTTATATGCAACATTTAGTAAAGCAGTAGTATTGGTGCTGTAAGTATATCGCTCTACATCAAGGGATTTTATGGCATCTCCCGTAGAATCATAGAAACCTTCTTTTCCTTTGCTGTAAACATAATTGTTTTCAAAACCTGCATATCCGAAAATTGAAATCTTTCCGAATGCAGCACCTCCTTCAATATCCATATTAGAACTAAAAGGATTGTCTGCATTTTTGAAATTCCATTTCGTGGTGAAAGGATAGTTTGTGATTGGGTCTTTTTTACTGAAAGTTGTTTCTCTGTAACCGAAAAAACCGGGACTTCCGTCCTGCATTTTAAAATTTTTGGTATTAAAGGTTTGCAGATTTACGCTACTCCCAATTCCTACTTTGAAATAAGGTTTCCCTGTATGTTCTTTAGAAACGATATTGATATTTGCACCGCCGAAATCTCCCGAAAGTTTCGGGTTGTACACTTTGTCAAGAGAGATATATTCGATTATGGAAGTTTTGAAAATCTCGAGATTGATATTTTTAAATTCCGGATTGTCAGATGAGATAGGAAGTCCGTTAAGTGTAGTAGTATTGTATCGGTCTCCTAAACCGCGGATAACGATTTGTCCGCTTCCTTCCTGTTTTTGTGTTCCCGTTGCTTTGGTAACAGCAGTTGCAGCATTGCTGATTCCCTGTTTATCCAACTGTGAAGAACCGATTCTTTCGATAACTTCCGTAGATTTTCTTTGAAGATTAATAAGGTTGCTTTCTGTTCCTTTTTTACCGTTTCCCTGTATCGTAACTTCTTCAATTTTTTTCTCTTTCTGTATTGTGTCATTCCCTTTTTGCTGGGCGTGAAACATCGTTGTAGAGCTAATTAAAAACAAAACTGCAATATTCAGTCTGGTTGCTTTCATTTCATACTTTTTTCTTGGTGCAAAGAAAGAACAGAACCTCAAAAAGTCGTGTTTCAGAAATTTTAAGTTTAGGTTAAATCATTTTTAATAAAAGAGTATCAATATTAAATTAATGTAAACTTTTTAGGAAATGCATGTGCAAACGTTATTTTATTGTTAATTTTGAAAAGGATAAAAATTAAAAATGAGCCAGAAAAAAATTCTTTTGATTGATGATGAACAGGATATTCTCGAAATCCTTTCCTACAATTTCGAAAAAGAAGGATACATTGTTCATACAGCAGTCAACGGAAACGAGGGAATTGAAAAAGCCCAAAAAATCATTCCCGACCTTATTCTGCTCGATGTGATGATGCCCGAAAAAGACGGTATAGAAACCTGTCAGGAACTCCGGAAAATAAAAGAACTCCAAAAAACGCTCATCGTTTTTCTTTCTGCAAGAAGCGAAGAGTTTTCTCAACTCGCAGGTTTTCAAGCAGGTGCAAATGATTATGTCGTAAAACTCATTAAACCCAAAATTCTTATTTCTAAAGTAAATGCTTTGCTACAATTGAGTTCGCAGGTTTTCCGCTCCTCAAAAAATATCGAAATCGGTGATTTGGTTATTGACAAAGAAAGTTTCCGAGTATCAAAAAGCGGAGAATTATTTCTGCTCCCGAAAAAGGAATTTGACCTGCTTTATCTTTTGGCTTCCAATACCGACAAAGTTTTTAAGCGTGAAGAAATATTAGAAAAAGTTTGGGGAAATGATGTTGTTGTCGGCGAAAGAACCATAGATGTACACATTCGCAGATTACGGGAAAAACTTGGGATTCATACTATTCAGACCCTGAAAGGAATCGGTTACAAATTAGTTGTGTAAATTTGCTGACTAACTTATGAAGTTTCATCGGCTTACTTTTTTCGCATCCGTTTTGTTAACCGCAGTTATGCTTTTTGTGGTGTACATATTTGATTCGATAAAAATCAGATTTTCAGATATTTACATTACTATTGTGATCAGTTTAATACTGATGTCGATTATCAATTATTTCGTGATAGATTTTCTGTTGAATTACTACGGAAAAAGACAAATCCGGAAAATTTCTACCATACTTCCCGAAGAAATCATCAATGAAGACGAAACCGGCTTAAATTTCAAAGTTCTCGGCGAAAGAGTTTCTGAAATGAATCAGAAAAAAACCACCGAAATCGATACCATGAAAGAAATGGAAATTTACCGGAAAGAATACATCGGCAATATTTCTCACGAGCTGAAAACACCGCTTTTTTCCATTCAGGGTTATGTGGAAACTTTGATGGATGGCGGAGTTGAAAATCTGGTAATCCGCGACAAATATTTAGAAAGAATTGATAAATCTGTGGAGCGTTTGCTGAATATCGTAAAAGATCTCGATATGATAAACCGCTTTGAAAGCGGCGAAATCACCTTGAACCAAAGCAGATTCGACATTAATAATCTCATTAAAGAAATTATAGACTTGCTCGATTTAGAAGCACAGAAAAAAAATGCCAAAGTAGTTTTACAAACCGGAAACCAGCAATTGTGGGTATATGCAGACAAGCAAAAAATTTCGCAGGTTTTGATTAATCTCATTTC
>CAZHFE010000096.1:0-6353 GCA_964532055.1 uncultured Kaistella sp.
TTTTCAAATCTCAAATTTCAAATTTCAAATTTTTTAAAATTATGAATTTAAACAATATAAAACCTGCAGCAGGATCCACACACAGCCAAAAAAGAATCGGTAGAGGACAAGGAAGCGGATATGGTGGTACTTCAACAAAAGGTCATAAAGGACAAAAATCTAGAGCAGGATATTCACAGAAAATCGGCTTTGAAGGAGGTCAAATGCCTTTGCAAAGAAGACTTCCTAAATTCGGTTTCAGCAATGTGAACAGAAAAGAATACAGAGGAATCAATCTGGATACCATTCAAACATTGGTTGATGCCAAAAACATCAGTGAAATTACCAAAGAAGTTTTGGTTGAAAACGGATTGGCAAAAAAATCTGAAATCGTGAAAATTATGGGTAGAGGCGAATTGAAATCAGGTGTTTCAATCTCTGCAGAAAAATTCACAAAATCCGCAGAAGAGGCAATCTCTAAAGCAGGAGGAACAGCAATCAAGCTATAATTATCACCATGAAAGGATTTATACAAACATTAAAAAACATTTGGAGCTTAAAGGAACTCAGAGATAAAATTCTTTTTACTCTTGGGATTATCCTTGTGTATAGATTCGCATCTTACATTTCCCTTCCTGCAATTAATATGGCAGAAGTGGGGAGTTTGTTAGAACATTACAATAACCAAGGCGGCAACAAACAAGGAGCAGGACTTCTCGGGTTGCTTTCTTCGTTTACCGGAGGTGCGTTTTCCAGAGCTTCAATCATGGCACTCGGTATTATGCCTTATATTTCGGCATCGATTATTGTTCAGTTGATGGGTATGGCAATTCCTTATCTTCAGAAACTACAAAAAGATGGTGAAAGCGGAAGAAATACCTTAAACCAAATTACAAGATGGTTAACCATTGCAGTTTGTTTGGTACAGGCACCGTCTTACCTTACTTCCATTACACAGATGTTCTTGCCACATGCACAATTTGCATCGGCTTATTATGTTCATCCGGAGTCTATTATGTTTTGGCTTCCAAGTATTGTTATTTTGGTGGCTGGATCGGTATTCGCAATGTGGTTAGGTGAAAAAATCACCGATAAGGGAATCGGAAACGGTATCTCTATTCTGATTATGGTGGGTATTTTGGCAGATTTACCAGGTTCATTCGTTCAGGAAGTTGCTACACAAACCGGAAAAGGCGGATTGGGAACTATCATGATTCTCGTTGAAGTATTATTTTGGATGTTGGTTGTACTATTGGCAATTGTATTATCGGTTGCGGTAAGAAAAATTCCGATTCAGTATGTAAGCAGAGCACAGGCAAGAGGAGGCATGAACAGAAACCTGATGCAGGGAGCAAGACAATGGATTCCATTGAAAGTAAATGCAGCCGGAGTAATGCCAATTATCTTTGCACAGGCATTGATGTTTGTACCGGGATTATTAACCAAAGTTGACGAGAGCAATGCATTTCTTGCTGGCTTTAAAGACGTATTCAGTTGGCAGTACAATTTACTGTATGCATTACTGATTATCATCTTCTCATTCTTTTACACGGCAATTACCATTCCGGTTAATCAAATGGCAGATGATTTGAAGAGAAATGGAGGGTTGATTCCGAAAGTAAGACCGGGTAAAGAAACAGCTGATTATCTTGATGATATTTTATCTAAAATTACTTTGCCGGGTTCAATGTTTTTGGCTATCTTTGCAGTCCTTCCAGCATTTTTGCACGGTTCGTTTGTACAAACCGATAGATTTGCCCTGTTTTTCGGTGGTACATCGCTGTTAATTATGGTCGGAGTAATCTTAGATACTGTTCAGCAAATCAATACTTATTTGTTGAATCATCATTATGACGGATTGATGCAGAGCAAATTGTCAAGAACAACAAACGCGTAATAAAAGCAATGGCAAAACAAAAACATATAGAACAAGACGGCGTGATTACGGAAGCACTTTCGAACGCCCAGTTCCGTGTTGAGTTAGAAAACGGTCACGTTCTCATTGCGCATATCTCAGGTAAAATGAGAATGCATTATATCAAACTTTTACCCGGTGATAAGGTAAAATTAGAACTTTCTCCTTATGATTTATCAAAAGGAAGAATTACTTTCAGATACTAAAAAAATCTGAATTTGTAACTTTTAACAAAGTGCATGAAGCTGAAAGCCGATTGCCGAAAAGCATAAAGCAAATATCAAATGAAAGTTAGAGCATCTATCAAAAAAAGAAGTGCTGATTGCAAAATCGTTCGCAGAAAAGGCGTTCTGTTTGTAATCAACAAGAAGAACCCAAAATTTAAACAAAGACAAGGCTAAAATTAAATTATGGCGAGAATTTCAGGTATTGATTTACCAAAAAACAAAAGAGGCGTTATCGGGCTTACTTATATCTACGGAATAGGTAGAAGCACCGCTGCCGAAATTTTGAAGAACGCTGGAATCAGCGAAGACAAGAAAGTCAACGAATGGAATGACGATGAATTGGCATTAATCAGAAACTACATCACCGACAATGTAAAAGTAGAAGGTGAGTTGCGTTCTGAAGTACAACTGAATATCAAACGATTGATGGACATTGGTTGCCAACGAGGAATACGTCACAGACTGGGATTACCTTTAAGAGGCCAAAGAACGAAAAACAATTCTAGAACCCGTAAAGGAAAGAGAAAAACTGTTGCTAACAAGAAAAAAGCAAGTAAATAATCTTTAGAATTAATTATGGCAAAACAAACTAAAGTTGTAAAGAAAAGAAAAGTAAAAGTTGAAGCGATTGGTGAAGCACACATTCAGGCATCATTCAACAATATTATTATTTCTTTGACGAATAAAAACGGTGAAGTAATCTCTTGGGCATCTGCCGGAAAAATGGGATTCAGAGGTTCTAAAAAGAATACCCCGTTTGCAGCACAAATGGCTGCAGAAAATTGCTCGCAAGTTGCTCACGAAGCAGGACTTAGAAGAGTAAAAGTATTTGTGAAAGGACCAGGTGCAGGTAGAGAATCTGCGATCAGAACCATTCACAATTCAGGAATCGAAGTAAGTGAAATCGTTGATGTAACGCCTATGCCTCACAACGGTTGCAGACCACCAAAAAGAAGAAGAGTATAACAAAGAATTTGAAATCTCAAATTTCAAATTTCAAATCTAAAGAATTATGGCAAGATATATTGGACCTAAAACGAAGATTGCTAGAAAATTTGGTGCTGCAATCTACGGAGACGACAAAAACTTCGAGAAAAGAAAAAACCAACCACCGGGACAACACGGACCCAACAAAAGAAGAGGAGCAAAAAAATCTGAGTATGCTATACAGTTAACTGAAAAGCAGAAAGCTAAATATACCTATGGTATTTTGGAAAGACAATTTGCTAATCTGTACGAAAAAGCTCAAAGAGCAAAAGGCGTTACAGGTGAAGTGCTGTTACAACTTTGCGAATCAAGATTAGACAACGTAGCTTACCGACTCGGGTTTGCAAAAACCAGAGCAGGAGCAAGACAGTTAGTCTCTCACAGACACGTAACGGTAAACGGTGAAATTGTAAACATTCCTTCATATTTATTGAAAGCAGGTGATGTAGTGGCAATCAGAGAGAAATCAAAATCTCTTGAAGTTATTGCAGATGCACTCTCTGGAAAAGCAAACTATGAATGGCTGCAATTTAACGACGAGAAAAAAGAAGGTACTTTTGTATCAGCTCCGGAAAGAATACAAATTCCGGAAGATATTAAAGAACAATTAATCGTCGAACTTTACTCTAAATAATTTTTTCAAATTTTTGCTCAACCCAAATTATATGGCAATTTTAACATTTATAAAACCCGATAAGGTAATCCTGCTCAACTCTGATGATTTCAAAGGTCAATTTGAATTCAGACCATTAGAGCCGGGATTCGGATTAACGATCGGTAATGCTTTGAGAAGAGTTTTGCTTTCTTCTCTTGAAGGATATGCTATCTCATCTATCAAAATAGAAGGCGTAGAGCACGAATTTTCTACTATTCCCGGTGTAATTGAAGATGTTACAGAAATCATTCTGAACTTGAAACAATTACGTTTGAAAGCAAAAACCGAAAACGCCGCTGCGGAACAGGTTACTGCTAAAATTTCTGGGCAAACTACCGTTACTGCAGGTGATTTAGGAAAATCAATTTCAGGATTCGAAGTACTGAATCCGGATTTGGTTATCTGTATGCTCAATAAGAACGTGAAGTTTGAGTTGGCTTTTAATATTGAGAAAGGAAGAGGTTATGTTCCATCAGAACAAAACAAATCTGCAAATGCTCCTATCGGAACTATTGCGATTGACTCTATCTTCACACCAATCAAGAAAGTGCAGTATAGTATAGAAAATTATCGTGTAGAGCAAAAAACAGACTACGAAAAACTCGTTCTGGATATTGAAACCGATGGGTCAATCACTCCGCAGAATGCTTTAACGGAAGCGTCTAAGATTTTGATTTATCACTTCATGCTGTTCTCTGATGAGAGAATCACTCTTGAAACAGAAGCAGTGAAAGCATCTATCCAGTACGATGAAGAAACACTTCACACAAGACAATTGCTGAAATCTAAATTAACAGATATGGATTTGTCAGTAAGAGCTTTGAACTGCCTGAAAGCAGCAGAAGTAGAAACTCTTGGTGAGTTGGTTTCTTATACAAAGTCTGATTTGATGAAATTCAGAAATTTCGGTAAAAAATCTCTGACAGAATTAGAAGAATTAGTACACGCAAAAGGTCTTAACTTCGGTTTTGATGTTGCGAAATATAAATTAGACGCTGATAAATAAATAACAATGAGACACGGTAAAAAATTTAATCACTTAGGAAGAACTGCTTCACACAGAAGTGCAATGCTTTCTAATATGGCTTGTTCTCTTATTGAGCATAAAAGAATCAACACTACTGTAGCCAAAGCAAAAGCTTTGAGAGTTTATGTTGAGCCAATTTTAACTAAAGCAAAAGAAGATACTACTCACAACAGAAGAACAGTTTTCTCTTACCTTCAAAGCAAAGAAGCGGTTACTGAATTATTTAGAACAGTTGCTCCAAAAATTGCTGAAAGAAATGGAGGATATACAAGAATAATCAAAACAGGATTCAGACCAGGAGATGCTGCAGATACTGCAATGATAGAGTTGGTAGATTTCAACGAACTTTATAACCCGAATGCAGAAGAGAAAAAAGCAACCAGAAGAAGCAGAAGAACTACTGCGAAAAAAGTGGAGGCTGTTGCTACAATTCCCGTAAAGGAAGAAGCATCGGAAGTTACTGAAGAAACTGTAACAGAAGCAGAAACTATAGAAGAACCAACAGCAGAAGCTGCAGATTCTACACAAGAAAAGACAGAAGAATAATACAGATATATTTTTCTGATAATTTAAAAGGTCATTCGGGTGTTAATATTAACTCGAATGATTTTTTGATAAATGAGAGAATAGTAATTGTTTGATTGTAAGATTTAAATCAACTCAAGATTAACAAAATAAAATAAAGATGAAATACAACTTTAAGCGGGGTCTCAGAAATTCTATTACCGATGTGGACAACATTCGTGTGGGTCAAGCCGAAGATAAAGATGTACGAACAGGTGTTTCCGTTATTCTTTTTGATTCATCAGCGGTTGCTGCCGTAGATGTTCGTGGAGGAGCACCCGGTACGCGAGATACCGATGCCTTAAATCCAAGTTGTCTTGTGGATAGAATTGATGCTATAGTATTAAGTGGTGGTTCAGTCTTTGGTTTGGGTGCTTCTTCAATGGTTACGGATGTTTTAGCTTCCAGAGGAATTGGTTTTCCTATTGGTGTTGCAAGAGCTCCTATTGTTCCGAGTGCCGTTCTTTTTGATTTACTTAATGGAGGAAATAAAGACTGGGGCGAAAAATCTCCTTATGGAGAACTTGCTCTTAAAGCTCTCGATTCTATTTCGTTAGATATTAAATTAGGTAATGCTGGAGCAGGATTCGGTGCGAAAGCGGGACCTTTTAAGGGTGGACTTGGTACTGCTTCTTCTATTTCAGATGATGGTCTTCAGGTCGGAGCCATTGTAGCAGTAAATTGTGTCGGAAGTCCTCTTATGCCGGGACAATCTTCGTTGTGGGCATGGCCTTTTGAACAAAATGACGAAATGGGGGGACAGCCGCTTCCAACTTCTCCTATTGATTTTTCTTCATCGGAAGAAGCTTGGACAGGTTCACCGCTGGATAGTCTGACCAATCAGGCAGGAGAAAATACAACGATTGGTCTTGTGGCTACAAATGCAAAACTTACAAAATCAGAAGCTCTTCGTGTTGCTATTATGGCACAAGATGGCTACGCCAGAACCATTCGTCCTGTTCATACTCCTTTTGATGGAGACACCGTATTTGCAGCTTC
>CAZHFE010000097.1:0-6348 GCA_964532055.1 uncultured Kaistella sp.
ACTACTATCCTTTCGGAATGAACATATATCAAAATGCAGAGTTTAGTGTTGTAAGCAGCCCGTTGAACTACAAGTATCAGTCTCAGGAATTGCAGGAAACAGGCTTCTACTCCTTCAAATGGAGAAATTATATGCCGGATGTGGGGAGATTTTTTAATATAGACCCGCTTGCAGAATCATTCCCATATAATAGTACTTATGCTTTTGCAGAAAATCGAGTTATTGATGGTAGAGAGTTGGAAGGTCTTGAATGGGTGTCTACTAAAAATGACCAAGGCGTAACAACTAGTAGACAACTTACAGTTTCTATCACGAATAATAGTAGTAAACTTAATGATAAACAGTTCAGTAAGCTTGTAGATTCATTCAAAACTAATTTTTCTAAAACTTACGGAGCCGATGGAGCAAAAGCTGAATTGGTAATATCAGATAAGGCAACTATCGCTGTTAAATTAGTAGATGAGAAAGGAACTATGGTAACAGATGCTGATGGAAATGAAGTTGGAGTTGCTTTTAAAGGTGGAGTTACTGAGGTATTAGGAGACTCGCAAAAAAATGGTATTACGGTAGCAGCATCTAATGATGGAGAAAAGAGAGGGACAAGTGATATAACAAGATCTTTTAATCACGAAGCAGGTCATACCGCAGGATTGGATCACCCTTGGGAAAATAGAGATAAGGTATCTGATATTAATCAAAACTCTAAAGATGTTACGCCTAAAACAATTAAATCTAATCTTTTAAATTCGGGTGCTAATCCTAATCCCGATTATAAGCAAAGCGCAGGAAGCAGTCTAACTCCTGGGCAGTTAAAAAAAATGGATGAAGTAATACAATCTCAACAGCCAAAGAATTAATTATGAAAAATACTATATATTATCTGATAATCTTATGTGTTTTAAGTGGTTGTAAAAGTTTTACAAGAACAGATGTACAAAGCGATTGTGGAAATACCTTTGAAGTTCAATATATTAAGAATGGGAAATATTTGGTTTCAAAGAAGGAAAGAGCAAAAAACTATTTAAACATTTACTTTTTGAGTAATTTTAATGATCAAATAAAAATAAATATTAATCAAAAAGAGGTTTTTAATAAAGAAGTTATTACTGATAGTACAAAATTTGATACTTATTCTGCTGCTTTCTCTTATAAATTCTCCTCTCCCGAAAATAAATATATTATGAAAGGATATTCAGAGCGCAATAAAACGTGCTTTGAAATACCGATTGATACAAAATATAGGATTATTTATCTCTATTATTATCAAAATAAATGGATTATAAGATTTTCTAATGAGATAATAATTAATTAACTGATATGAGAAAGTTGTTAGTATTAATAGGAATCGGTAATGTTTCAAAAGTGTTGGTTTGCTTTAACGATAGTAGTTATAAAGAAAAATAACATATAATTTATATAAAAAAGTGCAGGCATTTGTCTGCATTTGCTGTTTTTAATGGGAAAAACAAACACTTATGCAATTAAAAATCTACACGTGTTCCAATTGTGTCGGTAAGAATACAGAATTTATAAAGTACGGCAAAACAACTTGTGGTAAACAGAGATACCAATGCAAAAACTGCAAGAAAACAAGTGTTTTAAAATATACTTATAATGCTTACAAACAAAACATTAATTCCAAAATAATTCAGTTTATAAAAGAAGGATTGGGCATTCGCAGCACAGCAAGAGTATTAAAGATTTCTGTAACCACACTGCTCAAAAGAATCATCAGCATTGCAGAGAATATCAAACGTCCTATATTGGCTTTCGGTAAAAAATATGAATTAGATGAACTGAGGTTTTTCATCAGAAAAAAGAAAAACCCGGTGTGGCTGGTTTATGCCATAGACAGAGAAACCGGACAGGTTGCCAATTTCTATATCGGCAGAAGAAATAACGTAACTTTAAATGCGGTTGTAAAAACTTTGCTAAATTCCAAAGCCGAAACAATATATACAGACCAGCTCAAAAATTACCAATACCTCATTCCAAAAAATCTACATTCTGTAAAAAAATATGCAACCAATCATATCGAAAGAAAAAATCTTGACATCAGAACCCGGCTGAAAAGATTCAACCGGAAAACAATTTGCTTTTCCAAAAGCATCGTCATCACTGCTGCTATTCTCAAAATTTATTTTTATAGCAGTACATTCTCTGATATACTTGGAATAAAAATATCACAGCTTACCCCTCTCAGTTTTTCTTTTTTTAATCTTCAAATAATTCCTCATCAATAAAATACTGAATAATGGCTTTTTTCATCAGAAGCTGCTGTTCGTTGGGTTTCAGTTCGGGGAGTTCTTCCACCTCATCAAAATGCGGAAAACCATCGTCATCATAATGCGAAAATTTGTAGTAACCGAAAGGTTCTAACAATCTGCATACTGCGATGTGCAGAATGTTCAGCTTGTCATCTTTGGTATATTTCTGTTTTCCGCTTCCTAATTCCTGAACCCCGATAAGGAATAGAATGGTGTCAATCTGCGGTTTTTTTTCGGTATCGAAGTTTTTTACGAAAAAGGATTCTACCTGTTTCCAAAGTTCAGATTCAGTCATAATTTTTTGTTTTTCAAAATGCTTTCTGCTTTCTGCTTTCAGCAATCAGCTTTTGGTTTTCGGACTTTTCAAACTTCCATTTCTCTACTTCCAACTTCCATCAATCATCAATAAAAATGCATATTCCAGCGCATCTTCTTTCAAGCTCTCAAATCTTCCTGAAGCTCCGCCGTGTCCGCTGCTCATATCGGTTTTGAAAATCAGAATGTTATCATCTGTTTTTAGCTCTCTCAATTTTGCCGTCCACTTTGCGGGTTCCCAATATTGCACTTGTGAATCGTGTAAACCTGTTGTAATCAATATATTCGGATAATTTTTTGCCTCCACATTATCATACGGTGAATAAGATTTCATGTAGTCATAATACACTTTGTTGTTCGGATTTCCCCACTCGTCAAATTCACCTGTTGTTAAAGGTATAGTTTCATCAAGCATTGTTGTAACCACATCTACAAACGGAACTTGCGCTACAATTCCTTTGAAAAGCTGAGATTCGTAATTGATGACTGCTCCCATCAAAAGTCCACCCGCACTTCCTCCCATTGCATAGAGATGCTTTTCTGATGTGTAATGTTCTTCTTCCAAAAACTTCGCCGCATCTATGAAATCGAAAAAAGTGTTTTTCTTGTGGAGCATTTTTCCGTCTTCATACCATTTTCTCCCGAGATATTCACCGCCGCGAATATGGGCGATTGCATAAATAAAGCCTCTGTCAAGAATCGATAATCTTACGCTGGAAAAACTTGCATCTACAGTATGTCCGTAACTTCCGTAACCGTACAAAAGCAGTGGAGTTTCAGTGGTTTTCGGGGTGTTTTTGTGATAAACGAGTGAAATAGGAATTTTGGTTTTTCCGTCTCTTGAGTTTGCCCAAACTCTTTCTGAAACATAATTTTCCGGGAAGAATTTCCCGCCCAAAACTTCCTGTTGTTTCAGGATTTTGGTGGTTTTTTCTTTCATGTCATATTCTAAAGTAGAGTTGGGTTTCGTTAAAGAAGTATAACCATATCGCAGTTTTTCGGTATCAAATTCCAGATTCAAGCCGATATATGCAGTATAAGTTGGGTCTGAAAACGGAAGATAATGAAAGGCATTGCTTTGATTGTCAATGATTTTTAGTTGAAGCAATCCTTCTTTTCTCTCTTCGAGAACGAGGTGATTTCTGAAAATCTCAAAACCTTCGAGCAGAACATCTTCACGATGCGGAATCACATCTATCCAGTTTTTCATTTCCGGATTGGCTGTTTTCGTTTTTACAAGTTTGAAATTGGTTGCTCCTTCTGCATTAGTAATGATGTAAAATTCTTCTTCAAAATGTTCCGCAGAATATTCTAAATTTTCCGTTCTGGGCTGTATGATTTTCCATTCTGCCGAAACATCATCTGCAGGAATAAAACGCTGCTCATCTGAAACACTGCTCGAACTTGAAATGAAGATATAATCCAAAGATTTGGTTTTGAAAACATTAACATCAAATGCATCATCTTTTTCGTGAAAAACCAAAACATCTTCCGAAGATTCTGTTCCCAACTGATGGCGATAAACCTGAAATGCACGAAGATTTTTATCTTTTCTGATATAAAAAATATGCTGGTTATCATTTGACCAAACTGCTTTTCCGGTGGTGTTTTTAATTTTATCAGAAAGCATTTCGCCGGTTTGTAAATTCTTGAACTGTATGGTGTAAATTCTTCTTCCGAGATTATCGTCGGAATAACTCATCAGTTGATTATCGGGTGAAACGGCAACACTTCCGATTTCAAAAAAATCTTCGCCTTCTGCTAAATCATTTACGTTGATTAAGATTTCTTCGGGATTTTCAATTGATTGAAATTTCCTGCTGAAAATAGGATATTCTTTTCCTGTTTCATACCGAACAATATACCAATAACTGTTGAAAAAATAGGGAAGAGACTCGTCATCTTCTTTGTATCTCGCTTTCATCTCGTCAAACAATTCCTGCTGCAATTTTTCGGTGTCTTTCATCACAAAATCACAGTAAGCATTTTCTTCTTCCAGGTATTTTGTTACATCGGGATTTTCGCGCTCGTTCATCCAGAAATAATGGTCAATCCTCTTATCATTGTGTGTTTCAAGGATTGTATCTATTTTTTTTGCTTTAGGAGCATTCATTTTTTTTCTGGAAATTAATTTTAAATTTAATAAAAAAACCATCTTATCCAAAAAAAACAGGAAAAGACGGTTGTGTATTCAGATTTTGGCGAAGAATTATTTGTTCATGCTTCTGATGTACTTTTCAATCGCCATAGTCATACTCGGTGTTTCTTTGCTTGGCGCCATTACATCAACTCTTAATCCTGCATCTTTTGCGGCTTGTTCGGTAGTAGTGCCGAAAACTGCAATTTTAGTATCGTTCTGCTTGAAATCTTTAAAATTTTGACCCAAAGATCTGATTCCTTGCGGAGTGAAGAAAACCAGCATATCATAATTTTTTACTTTGGTGTCGCTCAAATCGCTGCAAACTGTTTTGTACATGGTAGCTTTTGTCCATTCTATTGATGATGATTCCAAAACCTTTACAATATCCGGACTCAAAACTTCTGATGCGGGAATGATGTATTTCTCACTCGGAAATTTTTTGAAAAGCGGTAGCAAATCGGCAAAAGTTTTTTCGCCGTAAGCAATTTTTCTTTTTCTGTAGATAATGTGTTTCTGAAGATAATTGGCAATCGCTTCTGACTGACAAAGATATCGCATAGAATCGGGAACAGAGAACCGCATTTCTTCGGCAAGTCGGAAATAATGGTCCACCGCATTTTTGCTGGTAAAAATAACACCAGTATATTGTGATAAATCAATTTTTTGTGTTCTGAGTTCTTTCGCATCAACTCCTTCCACATGAATAAAAGGCTTGAAATCAATCTTGATTTTTTCCTTTTTTGCCATCTCCAAATATGGTGATGATTCAATTGGAGCGGGTTGCGAAACCAGTATGGATTTTATTTTCATCTGTTATTTTTAGCTTTAATGAAATCTGATGAAGCGTGTGTTTCATCATCATCATTTATTAAAAAAATAATGTTTTCCAAAGCACCAAAACAGGTAAGATTTGGAGGGTGCAAATATACAAAATTTTATAATACCATTTTTCGGGCAGAATATTGTTCTTGTGAAAGAAGTAATAAACGAGCTTAAAGACAAAAAGAAACATGACACTCCCTGCAAAAAAATCGAACGTTTTTATTTTATCAACATCATAAATATATGTGATTACACAAAAAATCATTAGAACAACTGAAGCGCAGAAATAAAATTTTGATGAAGTAAAATAGAAAATTCCCCACTTTCTGTAACTCCCGGTTCCTGCATAAAAAAGATAGCCGAGAATAATTTTAATGAGATAAAACGCAATAACCGAGACTAGAGTAAACCCAAACTTATTCAGCTCATAACCCAAAAACTGCTGATTACTCACTTTCTGCGGAACTACCGGAATATATTGCGAAACAAAAGTTGTTAAAGAAATAATGAATACCAAACTGATAATAAGCCACGACAAAAAATTATTAGATGAGTCGATAAACTTCTGCTGCAGAAAATCTTTTACCGAAGATTCACGCTGTAAAAAAAACAGCATAAAAATATACAGGAAGATACAACCCGCCAAAACAAAGACTACCCAATCGTTGTAATGTACAATTCTTACCAATGCTAATTTTTTTGCAAAAATAAGAATTAAGAATATTGCACGAAACCAAATCGCAATAAAAAATAAAGCAGGAAAATCATATCTTTGCAAATCAATTCCGAAAGTGAAAAAGCTCG
>CAZHFE010000098.1:0-6304 GCA_964532055.1 uncultured Kaistella sp.
GCGGAAGACAGTTCCAAACCATAAAAACCAGAAACAGAATAACAAAAATCAACACTGCAGGTTTACCGCAAGGCGTGTACATTGTTACTACAAACACCGAAAAGAAATCTGTGAATACTAAAATTATTAAAAAATAAAATGATGAGAAAGATTTTTTATTTACTTATTCTCTTGATTTCAGTGAATAAGTTTTTTAGTCAATTGTCTCAACCAGAACCAATTGTTCGTACATTAGATATGTTTCCTAAAACGCCGGATGCAGCAGCGTTATCTAAATATATAGATATTCCACCCGGAAGTTATACAGGTGTTGCCAATTTCACGATTCCTTTATATACGATAAATGTAGATGGGATAAAAGTACCTATAGAATTGCAATATACAACCACAGGAATTAAAGTTAGTGAAATTGCAAGTCGTGTAGGGTTAGGATGGGCGTTAAATGTGGGTCCTTCTCTAACTCAACAGGTAATTGGCAATCGAGATAAAACAACCGAAAAGCCCAAACTAATAAGTGCAGATGATATACCTGATGTTTGTATGTATGACGGATTTGTTGCTTCTTACGGATTTGATATACCATGCGGAATTGCATTGAGTGCAATAGGACTATATCCGTTTGCACGGCCAATAAATCCCGATTTGCTCCCGGATATTTTTTCATATAGTTTACTAAACGATAGTGGTCAGTTCATATTTGATTTTGAAGGATTAGTAGGTATTCCGAGACCATACAATTTGATTAAAATAAACCCCTTGTTTTATTATAGTGCTCTTAATGGTATAAAAATGACAGATGAAAAAGGAGTTTCATATATATTCAAAGATAATGTTGGATTGAAAGAAATAATGAACAAAACTACATGCAACCCATCTAATGAAGATGACGATATTCCAAATTTCAAGTTGGATACTATTATTACTTCGAATAATAAAAAGATTGTTTACAAATATGGGAAAGCAATACAGTCCAAATACATCACATCAATATCAGAAAATAGAGTTATAGATATGAAAATTCAGGGGCCATCAAATCATGCAAATCCTTATGATTTACCTGCTCAGCGATGTGTTAACAAAACAGAAACTAAAGATAGAATTCTTACAGAAATTAGTTTTGAAGATGGGAAAGTCCGGTTCTATTACAATAATGATGCATTGGCATTTAGTGAACATATACGTCAAGACTTAATAGGCGATGCTTATTTGACACGGGTTGTAGTTGAAGATAAAAAAGGTAAAATTATTAAAGACATTTCTTTATCTTATGACTATTTTATTACAAATGATTCTGTTCCATCACTTTATGGAAATATTTTTTCGACTGAAAATACTGACATGTATAAACGAAGGTTAAAACTTACCAAAGTTAGAGACAATTTAACTTTAGGTGAACATAAATTACAATATTATGGTGATTTGGGAAATATTCCTTTACCGAATAGAATGTCTTTTTCACAGGATTATTGGGGTGTTTATAATGGAAAAGAAAATGAAAGCCCTATCGCAACAGTCAGAACAGGAAATCTACATAGCAATAAAGAAAAAGTTTATTTGGGAGCAAACAAATTACCTGATATAAATTATGGGATTATAGGCAATTTACAAAAAATTACATATCCGACAGGAGGCACTACTGAAATAACTTATGAAGCAGATGATCACTATAATGAAATTTATAATCCTGCTATAAATGAATATGTAGAACATTTTTCAGAAGAAGTAGATTTATATAGTCCTTACATTGAATTTGAAATTTTAAATGACGGTTTACCTGTTTATAATCAAAGTGTTATTTTAGAGGATTTTGATTGCCCCGAAAATTCACAAACTCCAGCTACTACAAGTACTCCTCAATGGGAGCTATGGAAAAAAAATAGTCCAGGGACAGGTTTTACTAGAGTGGGATTCGGAGATGTATGCACCAAAACGGTTGATAGAGAAGATGGACCGGGTATCTACAGATTGAGAGTATATGAACAAGCTATTGACGGAGGTGAAATTCCTCCAACCGGTACCAGAACAATAAAAGCTAAATATAGTTGGATAAATGAAGTAAGAGTTAATAATTCTCAGGTAAACACCATAGGAACTATCAGAGTAAAACAAATAGAAAGCAATTCCGCAGATAATGGTAAAATTATACGGAAATACACTTATAAAAATCCAGCTACAAATCTATCAAGCGGATTGAACCAAGGTGAGGAAGTATTTGTGCCATTATCATTAAATGAAAAGAATTCGAGACCTGTTATTAATTCAGGGCAGCTTGGAAGTGTTTTGCGATATTTAACTCGAAGCAATAATCCGGGATGGCAAATAAATACCGTTAGAGGAAAATCGGTAGGTTATGAATATGTTCAGGAAATATACCAATCTTCCGACGAGCCAAGTCAAAATTATAAAAAAGAATCTAAGTATTTTCATGGTGAAGACATTATACCACAATATGAACCTTGGAAACTAGTGAAAAAAGCATGGCCTCAAAAAAATTTAGATGCCGGTTTACTCCTTGAAGAAAAATTATTTAAATCAAACGGAGACACCATTAAAGTTTCAAAAATGGAATATCAAAGCGACCCATATTTTAATCAGTTTGCAACGATGAATCCTTATCCATCACCATACAGTTATCTTATAGCGGTAGGTTTAGACATCAGTGTTAAGAAAATTGACACTGGCACTCTTGGTGAACAGTATTATTACTTTAATCGTGAAGACTTTAACATTAGTAATACCTGGATTAAAACCGTTAGAACCACCACGACAGAATACGTTGATAATCAACCAAAAATAGTAACTGAACAAACCACCGCTTATTCTACCAACAGTGGTCAGAACAGGCATACTTTTCCGGAAACACAAACCAGTACTGTAGTCGGTAGTAATGTTACTACTTCGCAGCATTATAAATATGCCCATGATTTAAACAGTTATCTGAAAGAAAAAAACATCATCAGTATTCCATTAGAAACAGAAGTAAAGAAAAATGATGTTGTGATTTCAAAAACAGAAACCAAGTATCCAACTTCACAAACAGAAGCAAATCAAAAAACTTTAGGATTACCTCTTCCGTGTGAAGCACTTTCAAAAAATTTATGGACAGGAAATATGGAGCAGCAAATTTCTTATGGTCAATATGACAACAAAGGCAACCTGTTACAATACACTACCAAAGACGGCGTTCCTGTATCTATTATTTGGGGGTATCATCAAACCCAGCCGATTGCCAAAATTGAGGGAGCAACTTATGTGCAGGTTTTAGGTATGGCAACAGCTATTATCAATGCTTCAAATGCCGATGCTGATTACGGAACTGAAACTTCTGAGAATGACCTTTTAACCGCTTTAGATAATTTCCGCACCAACTCGGGTTATCAAACCACCACTTATTCGTATGACCCTTTAATTGGCGTTCGAAGCATTACTCCGCCATCGGGAATCAGAGAGTATTATATTTATGATGCTGCAAACCGATTGAAAGAAGTAAAAGACATCAACGGAAACACTCTGAAAGAATACCAATACCACTACAAACCATAAAAACAAAAGAGATGAGAAAGCATATTTTATTAATACTCATATTGATTTCAGTGGGTTGGTTTAAAGCCCAGCTTACCCGGACACAAAACTACGTTTACAATAAAACCGTTGTCAGCAAAAGTTCAGACAGTTTGCAGAAAGACACCCTGCGAACAATTACCTACTTTGACGGATTGGGAAGACCAAAGCAAAATATCGCCATTCACGGAGCTGGGAGCGGAAAAGATTTGGTAACACCCATCAAATATGACGGTTTCGGAAGACAGACTTTTGATATTCTTCCCGTTCCCGTTCAGACTAAAAACGCCGGTTATCATGACGCAATTATCGATGAAACTTCAGCGAACAGTTATTATCCGGGCGGAAATGCCTATTCCGAAAAGATGTTGGAAAACTCACCATTGGACAGGGTTTTAGAACAATATGGAGCAGGAAGCGATTGGCGAACTCATTCCAAAAAAACAGAATTCTCATATCTCGCCAATACCGAAGCAGACGGCGTAAGAAAATTTACTGCATCTTCCATTTGGGAAGATGAAGCCACCAAAAGTACACTTGGAGAAAATTGGATCTATACCAATAATCAACTGTACAAAAATATCGTAACCGATGAAGACGGAAACCAGACCATAGAATTCAAAAACGGACAAGGACAAACCATTATGGTTCGGAAAGTATTAAATGCAACAGAAAAAGCGGATACCTATTACGTTTTTAATGAATATGACCAACTTGCTTTTGTCATTCCGCCTTTGGCAAGTATTCGCGGCGGTATTGCAACCGATACGGCAATGCAAAACGAGCTGTGCTATCAATACCAATATGACGGGAAAGGAAGACAGGTCAGAAAGAAACTCCCCGGAAAAGGTTGGGAACATATTGTTTACAACAAAAAAGGACAGCAGATTCTCTATCAGGATGAAAACCTGCGAAGTACCGGTGAACTACACAACTGGCTTTTTACCAAATACGACCAGTTCGGGAGAGTGGTTTATACGGGAATTTCCCGGGACGGAACATCAAGACAAGGCATTCAAAACTATGTGGACAACCAATCCGGAAATCCTGAAAATCCTACCGCTTATGAAACAAGAGCAGGAAGTGCTTTCAACAAAAGCGAGCAGGATATATATTACACCAACAATTCTTATCCTACAGTTATTGATGAGGTATTGTCCATCAATTATTACGACACTTATCCTCCCGAAACACCGTTCCCGAATGATAATAAAATATTCAATCAGCAGATACTTACCGATGTTTATGTCAACAACCGTTCGGTAAAATCACTTCCTGTTGCTTCGTTGGTAAAAAATATCGGTGATGACAGCTGGACGAATAACTATACTTTTTATGACGACAAAGCAAGAGCCATCGGTACACACAGCCAAAATCATTTGGGTGGAAGCACCGTTGTACATTCCCGGCTGGATTTTACAGGATTGGTCACCAAAACCAAAACCTACCACAAAAGAAAGAGCAACAATACCGCACTGATTATCGAAGAAAACTTTGAATATGACGACCAAAAACGGCTCACCAAGCATTACCACGAAGTAAAAGGAAAAACACCGAAAGAACTTTTGGCGGAAAACCATTACAATGATATAGGACAATTAGAATGGAAAAAAGTAGGCGGGTTAGATAATGCCGAACTACAAAAAGTAGATTACCGATATAATATAAGAGGTTGGCTGACCAACATTAATGATTTGGACAGCTTAAATACAAATAACCACGGCGATTTGTTTGCATACAAAATCCGCTACACCGAAAAAGCGGGGCTTGATTATCCCAATACCGATTTCCCGACCTACAAAGTAGTGCCGAAGTATAACGGCAACATTGCCGAAGTAGATTGGATTGCACTGAATCAGGCGGGACAAACCGCTCCCTCTGCTGCAAATGCAGAACGATACGGATATGTATATGACGGTCTTAACCGTTTGAAAGCAGGGTTTTATCAAAACCCTTCAAACCGCTCATTCAAAGACAATCACGAAATTATTGAAGAATACGATCTGAACGGAAACATCAGGAAGCTGAAAAGAACAGGAATAAAGATTAAAAATTATCCCGCAGTACTGATTGATGACCTCCATTATACCTACAACGGAAACAAGGTAACGAATATTGACGATGTTACAGGAAACATGAGCGGCTACGAAGGAGGCGGCGGAACGATAGAATATGACAACAATCTCAATGGCAACGGTAATATGACCGCAATGCCCGATAAAGGGATTTCTGAAATCACCTACAATTTTCTGAACCTGCCCACTTCAATTACCCAGAACGGGAATATTTCCGAATACCTGTACAGAGCCGACGGAGTAAAGCTCAAAAGAACATACACGCTGAACAATGACGTAGGAAGCACTGCTACTACTACCGAATATTTAGACGGGTTTCATTACACCACCGTACCCGAAGTGATGCTCCTTGCTTTGCAGGAAACCGATGAAAGTACATTTGCTGCAAAAACCGCAGGCGAAGAAGAAATCTATATCGATTCTTCATTAGATGGGGGGAGTATAGCTCCCGGCAATCCCAACACCGCTAATTTGGCTTTTTTCCCAACAGCAGAGGGATTTTATGATTATCAGAAAAATCAGTACATTTACCAGTACAAAGACCATTTGGGAAATGTGAGATTAAGTTACTCCAAAAACAGCGAAGACGATCTTGAAATTTTAGACAGAAACGACTACTATCCTTTCGGAATGAACATATATCAAAATGCAGAGTTTAGTGTTGTAAG
>CAZHFE010000099.1:0-6175 GCA_964532055.1 uncultured Kaistella sp.
GTGCAGAAACCACCAAACCTTTGTCTTTGGTACGGATTTCTTTAACAATGTTGATGTCTGTGAATTGTGAAAAAACGAATTGTGAAGAAATAAAGAAAAGAAAAAGGAGTTTTTTCATTGCTGAGAATTTTATCAAAAATACAGAAAATATTCTGCAATGGTTCAAAAATTATTTTAGGGAAAATACTTCTTTTTTTATTCTTTAAATTTTTTAAATTTGCGTAAATCTAAATTCTGAAAATGGGATCCTACACGGAAAAAATTCTTATTACCGGTGCATTGGGACAAATCGGCACCGAACTTACCAACAAATTAGTCGAAATACACGGTGCTGAAAACGTTATTGCTTCCGGGCTTGACCGATGGGATAAAAACCTCACTTCGGCGGGTTTTTACGAAAGAATGGACGTGAACAACACACAACTCGTAAGACAAATCATTAGCGATTATGAAATTACCACAGTGTATCATTTGGCTTCGCTGCTTTCGGGGACTTCTGAAAAGCAACCGCTTTTTGCATGGCGACTGAATATAGAACCACTCTTGAATTTCTGCGAAATGGCAAAAGAGGGTTTAATTAAAAAAATCTTTTGGCCGAGTTCTATTGCAGTTTTCGGAAAAGGAATCCCGAAGGAAAATGTAGGACAAGATGTGGTGCTAAATCCAACTACGGTTTACGGAATTTCTAAAATGGCAGGTGAAAAATGGTGCGAATATTATCACGATAAATTTGGTGTAGATGTAAGAAGCATTCGTTATCCGGGATTGATTTCGTGGAAAACTCCTGCAGGTGGCGGAACAACAGATTATGCTGTAGAAATTTTTTATGAAGCGGTAGAACACGGGAAATATACGAGTTTTATTTCTGAAAATACAGCAATGCCGATGCTTTATATGGACGATGCCATTAATGCAACGCTGAAACTGATGAACGCTCCGAAAGAAAATCTCACAGTTCATACTTCATACAATTTGGGCGGAATGTCTTTTACCCCGAAAGAATTGGCAGAAGAAATTAAAAAAGAAATGCCCGATTTCAGCATTGATTACAAAACGGATTTCAGACAGCATATTGCTGATTCTTGGCCAGCTTCAATAGACGATTCGGTGGCGAAAAAAGATTGGGATTTGAGTTACGATTTCGATATTTCTGCGATGACGAAAGATATGCTGAAAAATCTGAAAGTGAAACTTTCAGCTAAATAGTTTTTTGATTCTCGCAGAATTCTCAAATGTCGCTGATTTTTGAAAATTAAATATGATTTTACTGACTTTCAACATCATTACCAACGAAAAAAAATTCCGAAAGAATTTACGGATTGATGATGATGAAATTTTAAAAATTACGGAAAGTAATTTTTCTTCGATATTGAGAGTTTTGGAACTTCACAATATTCTTGCTACTTTTTTTGTCGAAATAAAAATTGTAGAAAAACTAAAATCTACCCTGAAAAAAGCAGTTGACAGAGGACACGAAATTGCTTTCTATAACGAAGATTCTACGATTTCTGAAATAGAAGAAACCAAACGAAATACTGAAGAATTTTTAGAAAAAATCATTCGCGGAATCCGGCAAAAAAACGTTTCGGTTTCTGTAAATGAACTAAAAAATATGGAGTTCAGTTATATGTCAAATATCGAAAATGCCAATATTCTTTTTCCGCTGAAACGATTGCAACGAAGCACGAAAATTTCCGAAGAAAACGGTTTCAGCATTATTCCCGAAAGTATTTCACCCTACTCTCAACTTCCGTACAACGATTTTGTTTTTCAGGTTGTTCCGATGAGATACTACCGAAACATGGTTTTAGAAACCGTGAATAATGAGGATTTTGTAATGATTTATCTCAACTCGTGGCAATTCACTGATTTTGCGAAATATGGTTTTAAAATTCCTTTTTACAGAAAATATAATTCCGGAAAAAAATTAGACGACAAATTAAACGATTTCCTGAATTGGGTAAATGAAAATGAGTTTGCCGTTTCGCGAATGAAAGATTTTTTGCTGTAATTATTTATCGTAATATCATCGTAAATTCAAAAGCCGTTCTTTATAAAACGGCTTTTTGTATGAAAGATTGTTTCTATAATTTACTCCGAAATTTCCACTCTTGTTCCTTTCGTATGTGCATTCATTTGCGGAGCGTAATAATTCTGCAAAGTGGTAATTCCGTTGCTGAAAGTTCCCGAAGCGTTACAGATGTAATCGTATTCAAACACATATTTTCCTTTCGGCATATATTCGATGTAGAAATTTGTGGAAGCATCTTTTGTGCTTTGATAATATCCCAAATTATTTTTCCATTGGTATTTTGAAATAACATCTAAAGGTTCAAAACCTGCAGCTCTCATATCTTTCAGATGAATAAATTCCATATTTCTATCCGTATTTAGAATCAAACGAACTGTTATTTTATCACCGATTTTCAGTGGAGATTTTTCTGTTATTTTCTGTAACTCTTCACCATTTTCGGTTTTTATTTTTTTGTACAATTCTTTAGAAACGGAAATATAACTTTCCGAAGATTTTATTTTATCCAAATCCTCATAATACTGCCAGAAAACTCCGCCCTGAACAATTCCTGCTCCGTCTTTTTTCACAGTAACAGTGGACAGGTCTTTATCAATTTTATCAGAAGTTATCGTTTGTTTCACATAACCAGTTGCTTTGGTTTGCGGTTGCAGAGGTTTTCCACCCCACGAAATTTCGGCTTTGTCGCTTTCATTGGAAGTCCAAGATTTTCCTGAATTCAAAATCGTAAAAATCACTTCCCCCGTATTTCTCGAAGTTCCCCAATTGTTGACTTCTTTCTGAGTAACGAGCCAAATTTTCATTTCTTCGATGAAATTTTCATCGTTTGGAGTCAGTTTTTGGAATGCTTCCAAAGCTCCTGCCTGATTCACCGTTTTGGAAGAATACCATCCCCAATCATTCAGGTTTTGTTTCCAATAAACACCTTGAGTTTCGGTTTCCGCAGAAGTTTCTTTTAGGTAGTTCAGCAATTTCTTAGAAACATCTTTCAATCCGTAATTATCGAATAATAAAGCAGAACGATGAAGTCCGAAGAACGTAAAATCTTTGATGTCCGCTTTTTTCGCTTTTGCGATAACGGCAGTTTTTAAGGTTGCTCCTTTGTTTTTCAGCGGATATTCTTTTTCCCAATAATTTCGGGTGTTCAAATAATCCAGAGCGAAATTTGACCATGCATTGTCTTTATCGGTTTTCCAGTATTTGTTGATTTCATTATCTACATAAGAAATGAGTTTTTTCACCATTTCTTTCTGTTCCTGATTTTGATATTCGCTTACATTTCCTTTCAGCCATTCATTGATTTTTCCTAAATTTTTCAGGATATACAGCGAAGTGTAATATGAACTCGGATAACCTTGATACCAAGAAAATCCACCGTCAGGATTTTGCATTTTCACAAGTTCTGACCAATCGTTTGTGATGGAATTCCGCATCGTATTCGCATCAAATAATCTCGCCAATTTTTCCATTTGTTCGGTTTCGTTTTTACTTTCCAAAACCCACGGAGTTTCATCTAAAAGCAATTGTTTCAGTTCCTGATTTTTTTCGAGATTGGAAGTGAGTAAACCTTTACTCTGATATTCATCAAAAACGGTTTTCATTTTCGGATTGGCTTTGAAAATTTCCGAAGCGAGAACATCTGCAAACCATTTGTTGAACACTACATCAGCAGAATTGTTCTGGTCGTTTTTCAGGCTTGGAAGTGCAAACATAATTTCCCAAATCGGATTCGTCGTAAGTTCCAACGTATTGGAAACATTTGAAATGGATTTGGAATCAGCGTTTTTCAGGTTTTCCAAAACAAAAGTTTTGGTTTGTCCTTCTTTCACAAAAACAGGAATTGCATCTGTAACCAGCATTCTGTTCGGAAGAACTGCAATTGCTTTTTGTTCCCCATCTGAAAAGTTACCTGCTTTTGCTAAAACTTTAATGATAATTGAAGAAACATCATTAGTAACTTTCAGTTTCCATGAAACAACGGAATTTTCATTCAGTTCAAACGATTTTTGAATTTCATTTAAACTGAATTTTGATGAAATATCTTCATTGGTAAACGCATCAAGAATTTGCAAAGTCGCTGTTCCTGAAAGTTTTTGATTGGTAAGATTTGAAAGTTTCGTTTGCAGATTCAGTTCATCACCTTCACGCAGAAATCTCGGATAATTAGGCGTTACAGAAAATTCTTTTTGAGTGATGATCGTTTTTTCCAAAACCGCTCCTTCTGCATTTTTATTGTGAGCAAGAAACATTACTTTCCACGCAGTCAATGCTTCCGGAGAAGTAAACTCAAACGATATATTTCCATCTTTATCTGTCAAAAGATTCGGATAAAAAAATGCAGTTTCATTGAGATTTTCTCGGACAGGAATTTTGTCCGTTTTTTCTTCTTTTGAATTTGAAGTAACAGTATAAGAACCCGTTTTCATTGAAACAGTTTTCTTTTCCATTCCCTCATCTTCCTCAATTTCTTTTGATTTTGAAATGGTATCACTCATAGAAGCAATTCTCATTGCCATAGGAGCAGGAACAGATTCCATTACAACGTCTCTCCGATTTACCATTCCTCCTACGGAAATTCTTCCATCAAACCAATTAAACTGCGGAAAACCAATTCCGTAATTTTTCAGATATTTGGTTTGCTTGTTATAATATTGCTGAGAAAGCGAGGTGCGGAAATCATAACTTGCAAAAAACTGATGGAGTGAAAATTTCTGCCAATACCAAGAATTTACTGCAAATTTATCCAGCGATTTGTCATACATATTTGCCAAAACTTCGGCATTTACTTTCTCATTTCCGGAAACTTTTACCGTCCATTTTTCTTTTTGTCCCGGTTGCAATTTATCTCGGAACGTTACAGTTTCTATTTTCAAATCATTTTTGCTGTCCGAAATCGGAAGATTTATTGTTTCTGTCTGAACATCGTTGAATGCCACCAACTGAAACTGAACCTTGATTTGGGAAATACTTTCATATTTCGGAATTTCGGTTTCGTAAATGAGTATTCCGTTTTTGAAAGATTTAGTTTCGGTAATGGTTTCTCCTTTTCCGTTTTGAACAAAAACATTCACCAAAACATTAGGAACTGCGGAATACACATAAATTTTCGCTTTTTCTCCGCGTTTATATTCCTGTTTTGACTGAATAACTTTTAGGAAAGTTTTTTGGCTTTCTCCTAATTTTGTTTTGTCAAAAACTTCAAATGTTTTTTCGGTTTTTATGGTGTCTTTTCCTTCGATATTGTAGAGAAGAAGTTTGTAAGTTCCTGCTTTTAAAGAGCCAAGATTCAAGACAAGAGATTCAGGACTTTCATTCTTGGTTTTTGATTCTCGGTTCTCGGTTCTTTCAAGCACCACTTTTTCCACTTTCCAATTGTCGCGATTTTCTGTTTTATCAAATTTATCGTGAGGAAATTTCTGCACAAATTCTTCTTTCGACAAAGCCGGTAAATTCTGAACCTGCAAAGAAAAATTATCCCTGAAAACACGGTTCGGTTCTTCTAATTTCGATAGTTTTACGTTGTAGGATTTTTGCAGATTCTGGTCGTTATAGTTTTTGGTTTCTACTTTTATTTTAACTTCTTCATCTGTAAAAACATTGTCGATATTTTCCGCAGAAATGTAATGCGAAACCGAAGCAACTTTTATATTGGTTTCTGCAGATTGTGTTTCGCCGTTAATATCAGTTACAGAAGCATTTATTGCATAATTATCAATCTGAATTCCGTCTAAATTTTCGTTTTTCTTCAAATCAATTTTAATGGTGAATTCTCCTTTTTCATTGGTTTTTACTTCTCCTAAAACAGAATTTTCATTATCATTTCCACGAGGATACCACCAAAAATATCTCCATCGGATATTCTGTTTTTTGATTTCGTAATTCACCGTAGAATTGCTCAACGAAACTCCCGAAAACATCATCGCTTTTCCTTTCAGCTCAATGGTTTGTCCGTATTTGTATTCGTCTTTTACGGGCTCAAATTCCACATCAAATTTCGAACGTTTGTATTCTTCGACTTGGAAATCTGTTGTTCCACTAATGCTGTAAACAGCATCGTCATCATCATTATCAACTTCAATCGAAAACCCACCGTTGAGTTTTCCTTTTGGCAAAACAAAACTTCCACTTACAGAACCAAATTCA
>CAZHFE010000100.1:0-5972 GCA_964532055.1 uncultured Kaistella sp.
ACTGCAAAAGAAAGCAAGTCGGTGCGTTGATTGTGAAAGACAGAATGATAATTTCTGATGGTTACAACGGAACGCCATCTGGTTTTGAAAACTGCTGCGAAGACGAATCGGGAAATACACATTGGTTCGTACTTCATGCTGAAGCAAACGCTATTCTGAAACTCGCCGGTTCTACACAATCTGCAAAAGACGCCACGTTGTATCTCACGCTATCACCGTGCAAAGAATGCAGCAAACTCGTGTTGCAGTCGGGAATAAAAAAGGTGGTTTATATTGACGAATATTCTGATAACGACGGAATAGATTTTCTGAAAAATCACGGCATAGAAATCCTGAAAATTTCTTTAAGAGATTTAGAATAAAAAAGATGACGTGGAGCGAAAAAATCAAAGACTTTGAAAATTTCCTGAAATTTGAGCGGAATTTTTCAGACAACACTATTGATGCTTATCTTCGGGATATTATCAAACTCGGTAATTATTCGGAATCTGAATTGGGAAACATCAATCCGCAAGAAATTTCTTATGAAAATATTCAGGAGTATCTTTTTCTGCTCTCCAAAGAAAAAATTAGCGAAAGAACTCAGGCGAGATTAATTTCTGCCATCAAATCTTTTTTCAAATATCTTTTAGATGAGGAAATGCGGAGCGATAATCCTGCAGCACTCATTGAAGCGCCGAAATTAGGGCTTTATCTTCCCGATACGCTTGGTTTTGATGATGTGGAAAAAATCATCAATGCATCAGATATTTCCACAGATTTGGGAGAGAGAAACCGCTGTATCATTGAGGTTCTTTATGGTTGCGGATTACGCGTTTCCGAACTTACGGGATTGAAAATTTCAAATATCAATTTCAAAGAATCTTATCTGAAAGTTGATGGAAAAGGCGATAAAATCCGTTTTGTTCCATTGGCGGAGTTCACAGCGAAAATCATTAAAGATTATATGAGAAATTCCCGCTCAAGAAACAAAATCAACAAAAAGTATGAAGATATTCTTTTTCTCAGCAGTCGTGGTTCTGCAATGTCGAGAGTGATGGTTTTTCTCATCATCAAAGAACTTGCGAGAAAAGCCGATGTGAACAAGAAGATTTCTCCGCATACTTTTCGGCATTCTTTTGCAACACATCTTTTGCAGAACGGTGCAGATTTGCGGTACATTCAGGAAATGTTGGGACATTCGAGCATTACGACTACCGAAATTTATACTCATTTAAAAAATGAAGAACTTCACGATGTCATTTTAAATCATCACCCGAGAAATAAAGACTAAATGGAAAATCTGAAATTTTGCCCGAAATGTGGCAAACAAACTCTAAATTGGGACGGCGAAAAAAAATGGTTTTGCAGTGATTGCGATTATGTTTTGTTTCACAATGTTGCAGGTGCAGTTGCGGTTTTAATCAAATACGGCGATGAAATTCTTTTCACCAAAAGAAATCAAGAACCGAAAAAAGGAAAACTCGATTTACCGGGCGGTTTTACAGACCCGAAAGAAAGTGCCGAAGAAACCTGCATTCGTGAACTTTATGAAGAAATGAAAATTACAGTCGATATTTCCAAACTGAAATATCTTGCAAGTCTGCCAAATGTTTATGAATATGAAAACATCAGTTACAATACTTTAGATTTATTTTATGAATATGAAGTTGATGAAAAATTTAAGGTAAAGCCGGAACTCTCTGAAATTTCTGAAACCGCATGGATTAAAAAATCCGAAATCAATCTTGACGACATCGCTTTTGATTCTCAGAAAAAATTCTTTGAATTAATCAATCCGCACGGAAAATTTTAAATTTCAGAATCTTTACAAACTCTCGCCGATTACTTATTTTTCTGCAGATTAATAATTTGCCGAAAATCTGCATTATTACTCAAATCGACGAGAATCGTAAAACCTTTTACGAATTCTAAATCTTTGAAAAATTTTTATTTAGAACATTTTGATTAGTTAATATAAACCTATTTCAGTGTTTCATAATACAGAATTTTGGAGAGGAAAGACTTTTCTTTTTCTGATTCTGCTTTATCCAAAATTTCTTTTCGCAGTTTTTCGTCATTCTTTTTATTTGCAAATTCAAGCAGTTGTTTTTCGCTGAAACTAATTGAAGTTTTGTGAAAATTCACAGCGAAATCGGGTCTTTTCATATTGTCCAAGGTGATGATTCCGCCCCAGTTTACATAACTGCAAATCAGAACAGTTCCGTAAAAATACCAAAACATTGTATTGAAAAGAAAAGCATTGGTTTTCTGTTTTTGAATTTTAACAAAAGTCGTAAAAAGCCCGACAATGCTTAAAATCAAAAATGCATAAACTCCCAATCTTTTGTAAGTAAGACCATAATTCACAATGTATTCTGTGTTTTTTACCATTGCGGAAATCACGAGAACGGCATTCAGAAAAATCCAGATTTTGGCAGAAACTTTCAGAAGTCCGGCTTTTTTATCGAAATTGAAACTTCCTTTAAAGTAAAACAAAATGACCAGAATCGCCATTACAATAGACATTATCACCGCATTTACTCTTTCGTGGGTTTCTGCGGAAAGTTGGTTCGGTGTTTTCGGAATTTCGATAAACTGCTCGTAATTATAAGTAATGATAAAAATAACGAGCATCACATTCAAAGCCATTAAAGTAACGAGTCCGCTCAGTTTTTCAAAATCGAGATTCAGGAAATCGAAAGTCGGTTTTTGTTCTTTTTTTGGGTTTTCAAAAGTATTGCTGAGATAGCGGTTTTGTTTGTAAAATAGTTTTTCAACGGCGAAATTCCAATAATTAAATGCGATAAAAAAACCGATAATCAGTAAAGCAATCAATTGAAAAAAGTCTATATCAAGTTCAAAATCGGTAAAAAGATTGGCAAAATGATCGCTTCCGTAAGTATATATCACAAAAAACACGAACACGAAAAACGCGGGAATCAGAAGTATTGCAATCAGTTTTTGGGCGATTCCTTCGGATTTTGTTTTCGGATACCATTTTTTGAAATCGAAAAAACGGCAGATAAAAGTGAAAAAATTAGTGATGAAAACCGGAAGCAAAAAGATGGGTTTCAGATTTCGGGATTTTGATTTTAAATCCAAAAGCAGCAATGACACAGCAACTGCAAAAAACGAAATAACATCGCCAAACCAAATAAATGCTGTACTCGAAAATACAGAAGTTACCAATAACTCAAAAAAAGTGCGGGTTCGGTTTTTTTTCGGTGTTCTGTGCAAAGTAAAAAATGCGAGGAACAATGCAAAAATTCCGAGATTGATTCCTATACTTTCACCGTAAAAAAGAACTACGAAAAGAGTAGTAGTAAGGATAATGATTTGGTGTGTTTTTATTTGATTTAATGTTTTCATAATTTTAAATATTTATATTTTTTTTTGATTTGCAATCCTTTTCGGCATTTTATGATTCTCAGTTTTTCGTCTCGCAGATTGCAATGATTTATAAATAATCAGCGGTATTTGAAAAATCTGCGAAATAAAAAAACGCTGAAAGATTTAATGATTTAAGTTTGAATTTCAGCTTCCTGCAAACGGACTTCCGAAAATTCCTACTGCCAATTCTGCCCAGATTAAGAAAAGAATAATCAAAGCCAATGCGATGTACAAAAATTGTTTTCCTCTTGTTTTTACGTTTTTCAGGATGGTGTCAATCCCGAAAGCAGTTATTAACAGTAGTGTTCCTGCGATAATGAAATCTGTTGCAGACCATTTTACTTCATCGGAAAACTGCATACCGATAAGTGGTAAAATGAGGATTGAAGCAGCAACTGAATAAATTGCAATACTTCTTTTTTGAATGTTTTTCATTGTTTTAAAAATTTAATTATTATAAAGTACTTTGTATTTCAAAGCTAGTTTTCAAAAAAATATAGTTCCTATTTTCCCAATAATTTTTCTAAAGCGTTCAAATGTTCCGTAAACGCTTCTCTTCCGCTTTGTGTAACTCTGTAAGAAGTTTTCGGTTTTTTGCCTACAAATTCTTTTTTGATTTCGATGTAATTCGATTTTTCCAAAGATGTGGAATGACTTGCCAAATTACCGTCAGTAATTTCGAGCAGGTTTTTCATTTCCGTAAAATCAACCCAATCGTTTACCATCAGAACGGACATTATTCCCAATCTGACACGGCTTTCAAATTCTTTGTTGAGTTGATTGATGTTGAGCATTTTTTAATTAATTAGATGTTTGTTGTATTTGTTAATTTTCCCGGCGCGCAAATTCAATAATACAAATGTGAAAAATAAGTTAACTAAAATTGAGATATGATCACCATCTATCACAAAAACAATAAAACAAAAAAAATTTATTAAAAGCCAAAAACTAAAAAATATTTCCCATAAAATTACCGGTCTATCATAATTTTCGGCTTTCATAAAGAGTTTGGTTGGTAAATCTGTTTTGAAAGTTGTCAAAAAAATAAAAATATTTAATGGAATAAGCAAAAATAGAAACAACGGAACTTGCATATATATTCCTATTCCTATACTGTCCGCAAATGGTGGATAATCACCTCTTTGCCCACGAAAAGTGTAATATAAAAATGTGTCTGGAATTAGTAGCAGCCAAACAATATTTGAACTTAGAAAAATTGCTAGTCTATTAAATGTTTTCAGGTTTTTGAAATCTGAAAAAGTTCTGGTTTTTGTTAATAAAAGAAAAAGAAAAATTGTTCCCGAAGCAATTGAGATACCAGCACCCAAATCCATAAAAGTCGTTTTATTCGTTCTGAGTTCAGTCTCTTTTTTGTAATAATCTTCTTTATTAATGTTGAATGAATTGGCAAGCAAATCATCTGCAGCTTTTTGATCTTTATAATATTTCATCGTTAATGAATAACAAAGAAATCCAAGTCCAATGCTAAAAATTAAAAATGTAATTAGTTGAATTTTCATTATCAATTTAATATTTATGGCTGCTTTTGGTTTTTAAAATATTACTTTTTTTAAATTATTCATATTTCTTATACATCACAATTCCATATACAATATGCAGAACTCCGAAACCGATTGCCCAGAAAACCAATCCCCAACCAAGGAAAAAGAAAGAGAGCAACCCCAAAATAATTTCGCAGTAACCGAGATATTTCACATCGGTTAAAGTATATTTCTCTGCATTTACCAAAGCCAATCCGTAGAAAATTAAAGTTGCAGGTGCAACCATCACATAAAGATGATGATACAGCAAACCGAGACAAAAAATTCCGCCCGCAACTAAAGGAATAGAAAAATTGAATAACAGTCGTTTTGTGGTTTTGTCCCAGATTTTCAGGTTTTTGGTTTTGCTCTTTTTAGCAGTAAAGAAATACCCCGAAAGTATTGCCAGCAAAAGAATTGTTGTCCCAATCAGAACCAATTCTTTTACCAGATTTTCACTGAAAACATTCTGGTTTCCATCGAAATAACTGATTCCTTCCCGCTGAAAAACAAAGTAAACATAAACTGCTCCCAGCAAAGCGACAACACCTGCAAAAACGCCGGAAAGTCCGCTCAGTGAAATAAAACGCGAACTATGCTCCATCATTTTACGGATGTGTGATAAGTCTTCGTGATAATTTTTTGATTTCATATAAAGAACTTTGAAATACAAAGTTAAAATTTATTTTGAAACTGCAAAATTATTTTGCAGTTTTTTATCATTTCGAGGAGGAAAAGTTTATTTCGCTCTCAATCGCTCCTTTATTTTTTCAATATTTTTTTTCGCAGAATCTTTCAGAATCAAACTTGCGCTCATCAAAATTCTTTCCGGCATCAATTGGTCAAAATGCTCAGTTCCTTCCCACGATACTTTTTTAATGAGGGTTAAAGCATCATCGCTTCTTTTGGAAAGTGTTTGCAAAAATGTGTTCAGTTTTTCGTCCATTTCATATATAGAACCTGAAACAGAGTGGTAAATATTGTGAGTTTCTGCCCAATCTGCGCTTCGGAAATCTGCATCAATTGCCATTGCCGCAAATTGTGATTTCCCAATTTTTC
>CAZHFE010000101.1:0-5899 GCA_964532055.1 uncultured Kaistella sp.
GAAATTATCATTCTGTCTTTCACAATCAACGCACCGACTTGCTTTCTTTTGCAGTAAGAAAGTTTCGCCCATTCTTTCGCCATTTTAAGATAGGCAATATCGAATTTTGTATATTCTTTTTCAGTCACTTTTTCTTTTTATTTGGCTCTTTAAAAATTTGGTTTTCTTTTTTCCAAAAACGCGGCAACTCCCTCTTTTTTGTCTTCCATTTCAAAGAGTTCGCCGAAAGATTTTATTTCTGCTTCGTAACCTTTTTCGGTGTTGGAAAGATTTACGGCTGCAATCGCTTTTGCAATCGCCATTGGTGAATTATTGGAAATAGTATTGGCAAGTTCTTTTGTTTTCGGCAAAAGTTCTTCTAAACTAAAAACTTCGTTGACTAAACCTATTTCTTTTGCTCTTTGTGCAGGAATCATTTTTGCGGAAAAAATCATTTCATTAGCTAAACCTTTTCCCACGAGTTTTGGCAGCCGCTGTGTTCCGCCGTAACCGGGAATCAGACCTAAAGTAACTTCGGGAAGTCCAAGTTTTGCGTTTTCTGAAGCGTAACGAATGTGACAGCACATCGCCAATTCTAAACCACCGCCAAGAGCAAAACCATTTACCGCAGCAATGACGGGTTTGCTGAAATTTTCAATTTTATCAAACAAAATATTTTGTCCGTTTCTCGCCAATTCTTCTGCTGCTTCTCTCCCGAAATCGGCAAATTCTTTAATATCTGCACCTGCAACAAAAGATTTTTCTCCTCTTCCGGTAATGATGACTACTCTGATTTGTTTGTTTTGAGAAATTTCATCTAAAGCAACACTGAGTTCAGAAATGGTTTTTGCATTCAGTGCGTTTAAACTTTCCGGTCGGTTTATCGTGATTAAACCGATTTTATTATCAGTTTCGAAGATGATGTTTTCGTACGGCATTGTGTTATAATTTATTGCTGACAAATTTATCAAAAATAATGAAAATATGGCGAAATCTAAGTACATTTGTCATAGACAAAATTAATTGAGATGAATATTCAGCAATTAGAATATCTTATAGCGGTAGATAAGTACAAACACTTCGGAAATGCCGCTCAAGCGTGTTTTATTACGCAGCCGACACTGAGCGCAATGATTCAAAAACTTGAAGATGAACTTGATGTAAAGATTTTTGACCGCACAACTCACCCAATCAGAACTACAGATGTCGGAATACAAATCATTGCCGAAGCAAAAAAAGTAATAGATTCTATAAATGAGCTGAAAAACAAAGCAAACTTGCTGAACAATGTTTTGGCAGGAAAACTGAATCTAGGAATTATCCCCACTGTTTCGGCGTATATTTTACCGACAGAAATTTTCGATTTTTTACAAGCCAATACAAAAATTGAACTCACCGTAAAAGAAATGACCACTGATAATATCATTAAAGCATTGAAAAGCGGCGAACTTGATGCGGGAATTATTTCAACTCCTTATTCTGCGGCAAATGAATTTTATGCCGATTTCCTTTTCAACGAAGAATTGATGATTTATTCTGCTGATGATTTTGCCAATGAAAAAGAAGACAGTTTTGTTGTTCCCCAGGAAATTGATGTACAAAAAATTTGGCTTTTAGAAGAGGGAAACTGTTTAAGAACACAGTTTGAAAACATTTGCGAACTTCGGGAAAATACCATGAAACCTAAAAACCTGCAATTTCTGGGATCAAGTATTGGTACATTAATTCAGATGGTTGATAAATTGGGCGGAATCAGCATTTTGCCGGAACTCGCTCTGAATCAACTTTCCGAAAACCAGAAAAGTAAAGTAAAACGTTTCCGGAAACCTTTTCCTTATCGCGAGATTTCATTGATATATTACAAACCGACTTATAAGCAGAAAATCTTAGATGAACTTAGAGATTTTATTTCCAGCTCTTTGAAGGAAAATCTTAATTATAACAAAAACCCCAGTGAATACGTTACGGTAAAGCCGCAATAAAATTTATCATGAGCTAAATTTTGAGATTCAATAAATTGTCTTTAAATTTGCAACCGGAAAATCAATCCTGAGGAAAAATTTGTACTGATTGCAACCTCCGTAAAAAATGCTAAAACAGAAATTCTTTTTTAGCTCCGTTGGTAATCTTCCCCGAATTTTTATTCTCACTTTTTAACTAAAAAACAAAAGAAATATGTCTTATTTATTTACCTCTGAATCTGTTTCAGAAGGACACCCGGACAAAGTTGCCGACCAGATTTCCGATGCACTTATCGACAATTTTCTGGCATTTGACCCGAAGTCTAAAGTTGCCTGCGAAACACTGGTTACAACAGGACAAGTGGTTTTGGCGGGTGAAGTGAAATCAAAAGCATATCTTGATGTACAAAGCATTGCAAGAAATGTTATCAACAAAATCGGCTACACCAAAGGTGAATATATGTTCAACGGAGATTCGTGTGGTGTAATTTCTGCGATTCACGAGCAATCGCCAGATATTAACCAAGGTGTTGACAGAGTTGGTGATGATGCCGATTTCGAAACCAGAGCCAATTCTCAAGGAGCAGGAGATCAAGGAATGATGTTCGGTTATGCAACCAACGAAACCGAAAATTATATGCCACTTGCTTTGGATTTGGCGCACACCATTTTACGGGAACTTTCTGAACTTAGAAAAGAAAACAACGCAATAACTTATCTTCGTCCCGATGCAAAATCACAAGTTACGATAGAATATTCTGATGACCACAAACCGATAAGAATAGATTCTATCGTAGTTTCTACACAGCATGATGATTTCGGAAGCGAAGAAGCAATGCTGGCAAAAATCAGAAAAGACATCATAGAAATCCTTATTCCGAAAGTAAAAGCAAAGCAAAAAACAGAAATACAGGAATTGTTCAATGATGAGATAAAATACCACATCAATCCGACCGGAAAATTCGTCATTGGCGGTCCACACGGAGACACAGGTTTGACAGGAAGAAAAATCATCGTAGATACATACGGCGGAAAAGGTGCACACGGAGGTGGAGCTTTCTCAGGAAAAGACCCGTCAAAAGTTGACAGAAGTGCAGCGTATGCAGTAAGACACATTGCCAAAAATCTTGTTGCAGCAGGTGTTGCAGAAGAGGTTTTGGTGCAGGTTTCTTACGCAATCGGTGTTGCAGAACCGTGCGGTTTGTACATCAATACCTACGGAACTTCAAAACTCAATCTGCACGACGGTGAAATTGCAGAAAAAGTGTTGAAAATTTTCGATTTAAGACCTTATGCAATTGAAAAAAATCTGAAGCTGAGAAATCCGATTTATCAGGAAACCGCTTCTTACGGACACATGGGAAGAAACTCCTACATTGCAGACAAAACCTTCAAAGGTGCAGACGGAAAAGATATAACGCTGAAAGATTTAGAATTCTTTACTTGGGAAAAACTCGATAAAGTAGAGGAAATCAAAAAAGAATTCGGGCTTTAAATTTTTCCTGAAACATATAAAACTGCTTTTTCAGAAATGATTAAGCAGTTTTTTTTAACTTTAACCCCAACAATTTAATCAAAGAAATGTATAAACGGTTTTTTGTAATGGTAATCATCTCGCTGATTTCCGGCAACGCTGCAAAAGCACAGCTCACGATGCACAAACTTTTGAGTGCAGGTTATGTGTATCAAAGCCAAAGTTTCGGCGAATTGGGCGGCAAATTGCTTTTTCTGAAAAACGATGATGTGGTTTATAGAATCGGCGGTTCTGCTTTGATGGGAGTTACCAACTCAAAATTTGCAATAATGCCTAAAATACAAGGAGATATTCTCATTAATTTCCAAAAAAATGTAGATTTTAATCATGCTTGGTATTTTTTGGCAGGAGCTGAAGCAACCAACAAATACATTGCACCAAAATTGGGATTTACCTTATTCGGAATTATTGATTTAACGGGAGGTTATGCTTTCGCGATTGACGAAAACGGATTAAACGGAAAAAAACTGCATGGCTTTAATATGAATTTCACTGTCAATTTACCAATTCCGATGCTGAACGACCTGCTCAAATAAAATATTTTTAATTTTTTGTATTTTTTTTAACAAAGTATTAACTTTTTTATTAAATTAGCCCTCTCAAATAAAAACCACAACTATAGATTAAATAACTCTATTTATTTTAGAATTCACGGAAAACAAAGTCCGCGTCATAGTGGCGGGATAATTTCGTAGGCAAAATACAGAAAAGAGTTATGAAAAATTATACCGATAGTTGTCTGATTTCAAGATTTAAAAACGGCGACGAAAAAGCACTTCCTGTTTTAATTAAAAGACATCAAAGTGATTTGTATACATTCATCTATTATAAATTGATGGATGATGATTTGGCAAATGACATCTTTCAGGATACCTTTATGAAAATCATTGTAACGCTGAAAGAAGGACGCTATAATGAGGAAGGAAAATTTATTCTTTGGGCAAAAAGAATTGCACATAACCTTATCATTGACCATTTCCGGCTCAAAGCAAAACACAACAAAGTTTCTGAAACCACTTATGAAAACGACGAGTTTTCAATCTTCGACCTTATTTCTTCACCCGAAGAAAATATCGAGGAAAAACTCATCAGCAAACAGATTAAAACTGATTTGATGAAAATGCTCGGTTTGTTGCCCGAAAACCAACAGGAAGTCATCAAACTGCGATTTTTTGACGGATTGAGTTTCAAAGAAATTGCCGACCAAACCGAAACCAGCATCAATACAACTTTGGGAAGGGTAAGATATGCATTGATTAATTTAAGGAAAATAATGGATGAGCATAATATTATTTTAACAAGGTAATAATATTTTAGTAAAAGTTTCGTTTCAATGTCAAACAATTTCGCCTATGAAAAAAATTGACACTTTAAAAGAAAAACTTTTGCACCCAAGAAAACAAACCATTGATTTTTTACTGAACTTCTCACAAAGCATAGAAGTGCTGAAAACCAAAAGTAAAAATTATGTGGTTGTTAAAAACTAACCTTAATTTAACTAAATTTGTGCCGTATGAAAATTCGGCACATTTTTTTTGACCTCGACAATACACTTTGGGATCATCGGCAAAATGCCTATCTTACTCTGAAGGAAATTTATAAAAGAGAAAACGTTTACGAAAAACACCAACTCGGTTTCGAGGAATTTCACAGCGAGTATTTTACCACCAACGAGCGACTTTGGGAACAAATCAGAGATGGTGAAATAGACAAAGAATATCTCCGGAAACACCGCTTTTACGATTCTTTTCTGTTTTTCGGAATTAATGATTTTGAACTTGCACAAGTTTTTGAAAATCAGTTTCTTGATCAAATTTTAAGTTATAACGATTTGGTAGAAGGTGCGTTTGAACTTTTGGAATATCTGTCTGCCAAAAATTACCGGCTTCATATTCTTTCCAACGGTTTCAAAGAAGTTACTTACCGGAAATGCGAACTGTCGGGAATCAAAAATTATTTTGATACGATTACTTCCGCCGATGAAATCAACATCAGAAAACCGCAACCTGAAATTTACGAATATGCTTTGCAGAAAGCACAAGCAAAAAAAGAAGAATCTGCAATGATTGGCGACGATTGGATTGCCGATGTAGAAGGTGCAAAATCTTTCGGAATGGAAGTGGTTTTTTTCGATGTTTTTAATGACAACTTTGATGCAGAAGATGTAAAAGTCATCAAAAAATTAGAAGAAATAAAACAGTTTTTTTAGGAGAGTTTTATTTTCTGTCCGGTTCAAAATCCATACTTACCGAATTCATGCAATACCGCGTTCCCGTCGGTTTTGGTCCGTCATTGAAGACATGTCCTAAATGCGAGTTGCAGCGTTTGCAAACTACTTCTATCCTTTCCATTCCGTGAGAAGAATCGCGATTGTAAATCACGCCGTCTTTATCGGCTTCAAAAAAACTCGGCCAACCGCAGGTTG
>CAZHFE010000102.1:0-5513 GCA_964532055.1 uncultured Kaistella sp.
CATCGGGATTTGGTGTTCTTCCTTTTTCATATTCGGCGAACATATAATCTACAATGCGTTCTTTGTAGAGCTCGCTCATATCAATTACCTGAAACGGAATACCCAATTTTTTTGCAACCATTAAAGCATCGTTGCTGTCTTCAATCCAAGGACATTCGTCTTCTAAAGTTACGGAAGCATCATTCCAATTCCGCATAAAAAGAGCCACGACTTCATGACCTTGTTTTTGCAGCAAATACGCAGCAACACTTGAATCTACACCTCCCGATAAACCAACAACAACTTTCATTCTTAATTATTTAAACGCCTGAATTTTTTGCAAATTTATGACATTAAATAGAAATACTCTTGATGCGGCTTTAGTTTAAGTTAATATTGTGCTCGAAAGATTATTGCTTATATTTTTCCATCAGTTCGCGGATTTTCTTTTCTTCCCAGTTTTTTCCTAAAACGAAATCAGGTAAAAATACGCTCAATCCGTGTGCAAGAAGACCGATTCCCCAGAAAAAAGCTGTGAAGAAGTTTTCATACTTGAAATAAGATTCCCCTGGTTTCAGATTGTGGATGTTGATAAACACAATCATCGCATTTACAAGGATATAAACCAAGAGATGGCTGTAAAATCCTTTTATTCTTTTCACCCTTTTTTTGGCTTCCAAATATCTGATGTCTTTTTCGGTATAATTTTCCATAAGGTTCGTTTTTTAAAAATTTTCTTTTTCCATCATTTTCTTGATTTGTCTTTCTTCCCAGTTTTTTCCGATTCCGAAAACCTGCAATCCGTGAGAAATCACCCCGATTCCCCAACCAAACATCGGCCAAAAAGCCCACCAATATTCAGATGAAGTTCGCCAGTTGATGAAAAATAAAAACGGAATTACCAAGCAATACGAAATCAGGTTTCCGTAAAATCCTTTGATTTCTTTTACTCTTTTTACGGCTCTATCATAAGCCAATGCTTCGTTGGTTGTAAGATTTTTTGTTTCCATAACGGTTGATATTTTTTGTGTTAAAATTGGAATTTTCACTTTGAAAAATTCTTCTGATTTTTCGATAAATACGTTGTGTTTTGTTAATAATGAATATCTCTGAACAATATTTGAAAGTCCGATTCCGTCGCGTTCTTTCACAAAATCTCTTGCTTGAAGATTATTTTCGATACAGAGAAATCCGTTCTCAGAATATATTTTGATGTGGAGCGGTTTTTTAGCGGTTGCAAAATTATGTTTAATCGCATTTTCTAAAAGCAGCTGCAATGAAAGCGGAACCACAAACTGTTGTTTTACATAATCTTGCACGTTGAAATCGAAACTCACGCTGTCTTCAAATCTTGTTTTCAGCAATTCGCAATAGGTTTTTGCAAAATCTAGTTCCTCCTCTACTGTTACCAGTTCTTTGTCTTTCTGTTCGAGAACATAACGGTAAATTTTCGACATATCGTTGGTAAATTTCTGCGCCTGCTGCGGATTTTCCTCAATTAAAGCATCTAAAACGTTTAATGAATTAAATAAAAAATGTGGGTCGAGCTGGTTTTTTAAAGATTCAAATTGTGCATTGGCAGATTTTGCGATAAGTTTCTGTTCTACCACTTCTTTTTTTGCGGTTTTTTTCCATTCTTCCATAAAACCTTTGGCATGAAGAAAAGCCGAAATTAAAAGAGCAAGATTGATAAAAAACCAGTTCCGGAAATTCATTTGTCCGTTCCGGAAATTTTCAGGATTTTCACCTTGTATCAAAATGAAATTCACATAGTTGCAGACAAGAACCAAAACGATGTTCACCAAAATTGTCAAACCGATTCCGATGATTGCTCTTTTTCGGGTTTCTTCTGTCCAAGAATATTTTTTGTTCAGAAAATTATTCAGAATTCCGTTTCCTGCACCCAGAAAAATGGAATACATAAGCGAAATTGTAATGGTGTAGAAAAATGTTTCGGGCGTTTGTTTTTCGGTTAAAAATGCGAAACACAAAACTCCGACTGCAAAAGCAATAATGATAAGTGTGATAAATGATTTCTTCGACATGATTAAAATTTCTTGCACAAAGGTAATTCAGTTTAAATTGAATTAAAATAATTTTTCGCCGAATGGTGAATTTTGGTTTCCGAATGGTAAGAAACAAAAAACCTCTCCTAAAAAAGAGAGGTTTTTTTATGAATGATAATCAGTTATTTCATTTCCCCGATTACATTTACGGCTTCTTGAAGATAGAGATCGCGTTGCAGATTTTTTGTCCAGTTTTGGGTTTTCTTTGCAAATGCTTCATCGTTTTTTTCGCGAATGGCTTCATCGGAATTCAGTGTGAATTTTAGCCCGTTGCTGTATTTTTCTAAAACCTTGAACTTCTCAATTTGTGCTTTTCTGGATTTCATTACCTCGTCAAATTTGTTTTGGTTTAGGGAAATGGTCTCTTCTTTATCTAATTTTTCTTTCCATTGTGCAGATTCTTGCAACAACTGGTATGTGTTGTTGTTTTGAAGCCGAGCTCCAATTCCTTTTTGCAATGCGGCAACCGAAAAATAATTCATCTGCTGATAAGACGCCGCAGGAATTTTGTCCCACGCTAAAGCGTAGTCGTCATATCTTTCGCCAACATCTGCATAAGTGAAAAAGTCTTTCATCATAATATCGGAAACAATTCCTTTTCGCTGTGTGGATTCGCCGGTAATTCTGTAAAATTTCTGAATGGTGAGTTTCAGTGCACCGAAATCATCATTAGAATTTAAAAATCTGTTCAGTTCCACAAAAGTCTGCACTGTACCTTTTCCGAAAGATTGCGGCGAACCGATTACAACTCCTCTTCCGTAATCCTGCATTGCTCCTGCCAAAATTTCCGAAGCCGATGCGGAAAGTTCGTTTTGCATAATTACAAGCGGACCTGTCCAAATCGGAGAATTGATTTTGTTTTTCAGTGTTTGTATTTTTCCGTTGCCGTCTTTTACCTGAACATAAGAACCTGCGTTCATAAACAATCCCATAATGTCGCCTACTTCGGTTAAACTTCCGCCGCCGTTGTTTCTCAAATCCAAAATAATTCCTTCGATATTTTGTGTTTTCAGTTTGAGGATTTCATTCTTAATGTCATCTGAAGCGTTTCTACCTTTCGGGTCTTCAAAATCAGCATTGAAGCTCGGCAAATAAATGAATCCATATTTTTTTCCGTTGGCAGAATTTACAATGATGCTTCTTGCAAAAGTATCTTCAATCGCAACTTCTTCCCGAATCATAGTTACTTCTTTTATGGTTTTGTCTTTTTTCTCTACGGTTAAAGTAACTTTGGTTCCTTTTTCACCACGAATTAAACGCACCGCTTCATCAGAAAGCATTCCCACAACATTTACAGCATCTTCGTTGGGTTTTGATTTTACTTTTAGAATTTTATCACCTTCGGAAAGCTGTTTCGATTTCCAAGCAGGAGCACCGATTGTCAAAGGTCCTAAATAAAGATACCCTCTTTTTTCCTGAATGATTGCACCAATTCCTATAATTTTCCCTTTGAACTGCGTATCAAAATCTTCTTTATTCTTCGGCGAAAAATAATTGGTGTGCGGGTCGAAAACTTCGGTATAGGCGTTCATATAAACGGTGAACCAATCCATCTTGTTTCTTTTCTTGAATCTTCTGAAAGTATCTGTAACCAAGTCTTTTACTTCATCCGTCGCTTTTATTCTTCTTTCTTCGGGTGTTAAAACTTCGAATTTGATGGTATCTTTCAGAGCAAATTTTTGTACAGAATCTTTCTTTTCTTTTTGAGATTCTTCTTTTGCCTTCAGCGACTCCATTTCCTGTAAAATGTTGTACTTGATGTACTTTCGCCATTCATTGGCAAGTTCTTTTGCGTTGGTTGAGTTTTTCTTCAACTTCGGTTCCAAAGTCAGTGTTTCATCTTCGTCAAGATTTATCGGTTTGCTCAGAATATCCTGCGTGATTTTATCTATTTCGTCAACTCTTTGGTAGAGTCGGTCAATAGTGAGTTTATAAAAGGTCAAATCGCCTTGGTTAAGATAATCGTCGAGTTTGGTTTTGTGCTTTGCAAATTCGTCCATATCCGATTGAAGGAAATATCTTTTAGAAGCATCAACCATTTCAAAATAATGCTTATAGACTTCTAGCGAATAAGCGTCATTAATGGGTTTCGGCGAATAATGCAGATAAGACAGCGTGTTTTTTACACTGACCATGATGGTTGACATTTTCTCGTCATCATTCTTTGGCGAATTAAAGCAGAACACCAAACTTGTGAGCGGGATAAACAGCAATAATTTATTGAGTTTAAAATTCTTGAACATACTGAAAAATTATAAAACGATTGGTTGATATTTTTACCGTTTTGTTACGGGATTTTACAAAGTATCAAAATTAATACCTTATTTCCATATCACACTATATTTTTGAATATTTTTTCTTAAAAACGGCTTAAAAATTCCGTAATTTTGCAGCAACTTCAATCAAGCGAAGCGTATCTTGACTGAAAGGAAAAAATCTTGAATCTCAAATTTCAAATCAGACTATGTCTTTAATAAAATCAATCTCCGGAATTCGCGGAACTATCGGAGGAAAAGTAAACGATAATCTTACACCGCTTGATGTGGTAAAATTTGCTTCTGCTTTCGGAACGTGGCTTCAAAATAATAAAAACAAAAAAGATTTAACACTCGTTATTGGTCGCGATGCGAGAATTTCGGGACAAATGGTTTCCTCGCTTGTTACCGCAACTTTACAAGGTCTTGGAATTAATGTTGTGGATTTGGGACTTTCCACAACACCGACTGTTGAAGTAATGGTTCCGGAACTGAATGCAGACGGCGGAATTATTCTCACCGCTTCTCACAACCCGAAACAATGGAATGCTTTGAAATTGTTAAACGAAAAAGGCGAATTTATTAGTGGAGAAAATGGTGCAGATGTTTTAAAAATTGCAGAAAACGAAGATTTTAATTATGCCGAAGTTGATAATTTAGGAAAATACGAAGTGCGAAATGACGGCTTTGATATTCATATTCAGAAGATTTTGGGTTTGCCAATGGTTGATGTTGAAGCCATCAAAGGCAAAAAATTCAAAGTGGTTTTAGATGCCGTGAATTCTACCGGAGGAATTTCCATTCCGCCGCTTTTGGAAAAACTCGGTTGCGAAGTCGTGAAATTATACTGCGAACCAAACGGACAATTTCCGCACAATCCGGAACCTTTGAAAGAACATTTAACCGACATCTGCGAACTGGTGAAAAAGGAAAAAGCCGATTTGGGAATCGTAGTTGACCCCGATGTGGACAGACTCGCACTGATTGACGAAAACGGTGAAATGTTCGGCGAAGAATATACTTTGGTTGCGGTTGCAGATTATCTTTTGAAACATAAAAAAGGAGCGGCAATTTCTAATCTTTCTTCGAGCAGAGCATTGAGAGATGTTGCCGAAAAACACGATTCAGAATATTTTGCAAGTGCAGTCGGCGAAGTGAATGTGGTTACTTTAATGAAAGAAAAAAATGCCGTCATCGGCGGAGAAGGAAACGG
>CAZHFE010000103.1:0-5291 GCA_964532055.1 uncultured Kaistella sp.
ATCAACATTGTTAAAGAAATCCGTACCAAAGACAAAGGTTTGGTGGTTTCTGCACATCCTCTTGCAAGTGAAGCCGGTGCAAAAATTTTGAAGACAGGTGGAAATTCTTTTGATGCGGTAATCGCTGTGCAGTATGCTTTAGCGGTGGTTTATCCTCAAGCGGGAAATATTGGTGGAGGCGGATTTTTAGTTGGCTTGAAAAGTAACGGCGAAAAATTCACTATTGATTATCGAGAAACGGCTCCCGAAAAATCTTCCCGTGATATGTATCTCGACAAAAACGGAAAAGCCAACACAGACCTTTCTCAAAACGGGAGATTATCAGCTGGAGTTCCTGGTTCTGTTGCCGGATTTTTCATCACTTTGAAACACGCAAAACTCCCGATGGAAAAGCTGATTCAACCTGCAATAGATTTAGCTGAGAAAGGTTTTGCCATTACCGAAAATGAGGCCAGTTTGTTGAACAGCCAAATGAAATTGTTTGAAATACATAATAAAAAAACAACGGTTTTTCAGAAATCCGAAAAATGGAAACAAGGCGATATTTTGGTTCAGAAAGAATTAGCAGAAACATTGAAACGTATTCAGAAAAACGGTGCAAAAGGTTTCTATGAGGGAAAAACCGCAGAACTGATTGTTGCCGAAATGAAACGCGAAAACGGAATTATCACTTTAAACGATTTAAAAAATTACAAAGCTGTTGAACGAAAACCGATTATTTTTGATTATAAGGAAAACGAAATTGTTTCGATGCCGCTTCCTTCAAGTGGTGGGATTTTACTCGCTCAAATGCTGAAAATGTCTTCTTTTGAAAATCTGGAAAAATATAAACACAATTCTACCGAAGCAGTGCAGATTATGGTGGAAGCAGAAAGACGTGCTTTTGCAGACAGAGCCGAATTTATGGGCGACCCGGATTTCATTAACGATAAAACCGAAATGCTGATTTCTGATCAATATCTGAAAAACCGCTGGAAAAGTTTCGACAAAAACAAAGCAACGCCGAGTTCGGAAGTGGGGAAAATTATTTCGCAGCCGAAAGAATCTTCCGAAACTACGCATATTTCGATTATGGATAAAAACGGAAATGCAGTTGCAGTAACCACCACTTTAAACGGGTTGTACGGAAGCAAAGTTGTAGTTACCGGAGCGGGATTTTTTCTGAATAATGAGATGGACGATTTTTCTGTAAAACCCGGTGTTCAAAATATGTACGGAGCAATCGGCGGCGAAGCAAACTCCATAAAACCCGGAAAAAGAATGTTGAGTTCTATGACTCCGACTATCGTTCTGAAAAACGGAAAACCTTTTATCATCGTGGGAACTCCGGGTGGAACTACGATTCCGACTTCTGTTTATCAATCGATTGTGAATGTGATTGATTTTAAACTCAACCCGAATTTATCGGTAAATGCTCCGAAATTTCATCATCAGTGGCTTCCTGAAATGGTTTTCTTCGAGAAAAATTTTCCGGAAACAACGGTTAAAAATTTAGAAAAACTGAATTATCAATTTCAGGGAATTTCGCAAATCGGCAGAACCGAAATGATTGTGATTGATGAAAACGGAAATGCAGTTGCTGTTGCAGATGGACGTGGCGATGATTCCGCAGCAGCAGAATGACAGGAATTATCAAAAAAATAGTTGTCAATTTTTCGGTTGTTTTTCCCGAAACAAAAATTTTACATTTGCATCAATCAATTATCAATCATCATTTATGAACCCGACTTTTGAGCAAATGTATAAAGCGTCATTCGATAAAAACCCTGATTTCGAAGGAGTTTTTTGGATGGGCGTAAAAACTACCGGAATTTTTTGCCGGCCAACTTGCACTGCAAGAAAACCGAAACCGGAAAATGTAGAATTTTTCAGCAATACCAAAGATGCGATTCTGAAAGGTTACAGACCGTGCAAAGTTTGTAAGCCGCTTGAAAATCCGGAAGAAACGCCAAAAGAAATTCAGGATTTATTGAATGAATTGGCAGAAAATCCGGCGTTGAAATTCAAGGATTATGATTTGGTAAAACGCGGTTTGGAACCTGCAACAGTTCGCCGTTGGTTTTTGAAAAATCACGGCATTACGTTTCACGCTTTTCAGAGAATGTTTAAAATCAATTCGGCATTCAAAAAACTGCAAAACGGCGAAAGCGTTACAGACACTGCTTTTGATTCCGGCTATGAAAGTTTGAGCGGTTTTAATGAAAGTTTTAAAAATATTTTCGGCGTTTCTCCAAAACAATCAATGACGGAAAAAATTATTAATCTTAAAAGAATTGAAACGCCGCTCGGAACGATGATTGCGTGTGCCGATGAAAACGGAATCTGTATGCTGGAGTTTTCCGACAGAAAAGCACTTCCAACGGAACTAAAAGATATTTCAAAATATTTTGATGCAAATATTATTCAGGGCGAAAATCCGCATTTCAAAACTTTGGAAAAAGAACTGAAAGAATATTTTGCAGGAAAACTGAAAGATTTTACCATTCCGCTTTCTCCGGTTGGGACAGATTTTCAGAAAAAAGTCTGGGAAGTTCTGCGGAAAATTCCTTACGGAACGACGAGAAGTTACTCACAACAAGCCGAAATTCTGGGAAATCCAAAAGCAGTAAGAGCCGTTGCAAACGCAAACGGACTGAATAAAATTTCCATTATCATTCCTTGTCATCGCGTTATAGGAAGCGACGGGACTTTAACCGGTTACGGCGGCGGAATCTGGCGGAAACAAAAACTGCTGGAACTGGAAAAAGCGATACTCTTTTGAGTTCAAGGTTTCAAGTTTTTATTAATATTACTCATTACTTATGAACATTCAGCCGACATTAGAAAACGAAAATTTCAGATTAGTTCCTTTAAAAGAAACTGATTTTGAAAGATTATTTGCAGTTGCTTCCGACCCGAAAGTTTGGGAACAGCACCCGAATAAAGACCGCTACAAAAGAGAAGTTTTCCTCAATTTCTTCAAAGGAGCAATGGAAAGCAAAGGAGCTTTTTTGGTTTTGGATAAAACTTCAGACGAGGTTTTGGGAAGCACCAGATTTTATGATTTTGATAAAGAAAACAAAACTATTTTAATCGGCTATACTTTTTACGGGACAAAATCTTGGGGAAAAAACATCAATCCGCAGGTAAAGAAACTGATGCTCGATTATATTTTTCAATTTGTGGAAACGGTAATTTTCCACGTTGGTAAAGACAATATCCGTTCACGAAAAGCGATGGAAAAATTGGGTGCAGCGAAAATCGGGGAAGAAGAAATTTCCTATTTTGGTGAAACTCCGAAAACAAATGTTGTATATGAAATCAGAAAAGAAAATTGGGTGAAATAAAATACTTTGTTATTTTCCCGAACAATCCTGAAGTAAATCGACTCCGAAATAAAATACGAAAAGCCACGCAATTCCTTTCAGCGTGAAAAATATCAAACCGCCGATTCCTACGCGTTTGAACCATTTCTTAAATTTGGAATTATTGTTTATTTCTTGTTGCTGATTTTCCATTTTTAAAACTTTTGACAAAGGTAATTATTTATTTTTATTCTAAATAATTTTCACTTACGGATATTGATTTTCCCGATTTCCTCAAAATTCGTATCTTTATGGCAACTCAAATTTACATTTATGTCCAAAAAAAATAACGATTTCGGAATCGAAAAATCACTTAAAAATTTAGGAATTTCAAAAGAAAACAAAGGCGTTTCAACTGGCGGAAAATTCTTTGCCAATGGTAGTTTAATCGAAAGCAATTCACCAACCGACGGAAAAATTATTGCCAAAACAAAAACTGCAAATGCTAAAGATTATGACAAAGTTATCGAAACAGCAAAAAGTGCATTTTTAGAATTTCGCACGATTCCTGCACCGAAAAGGGGAGAACTCGTAAGACAATTTGGTCTGAAACTGCGCAAATATAAAGACGATTTGGGAAAACTTGTTTCCTACGAAATGGGAAAATCTTTGCAGGAAGGACTTGGAGAAGTACAGGAAATGATTGACATTTGCGATTATGCAGTAGGATTGTCGCGTCAATTGCACGGTTTTACCATGCATTCGGAAAGACCGGGACACAGAATGTACGAACAATATCATCCGTTGGGAATTGTCGGGATTATTTCCGCATTCAATTTTCCGGTTGCGGTTTGGAGTTGGAACACGGCATTGTCTTGGATTTGTGGGAATGTTTGCGTTTGGAAACCATCTGAAAAAACACCGCTTTGTGCAATCGCCTGTCAAAATATTATTACCGAAGTTTTAAAGGAAAACAATATGCCGGAAGGAATTTCGAGTATGATTGTCGGCGATCACGAAATAGGTGAAAGGCTTGTAAATGACAAAAATGTGGCACTCGTTTCTTTCACCGGTTCTACAAGAGTTGGAAGAATTGTAGGGAAAAATGTTGCCGAAAGATTCGGGAAATCTATTTTGGAATTGGGTGGAAACAACGCGATTATCATCACAGAAAATGCTGATTTAGATATGTCGATAATCGGAGCGGTTTTCGGAGCGGTAGGAACTGCGGGACAAAGATGTACTTCCACAAGAAGATTAATCATTCACGAATCCGTTTACGACGAAGTGAAAAACCGATTGGCAAAAGCATATTCTCAACTCAAAATAGGAAATCCTCTGGACGAAAAAAATCACGTTGGTCCTTTGATTGACACAGATGCTGTGAAACAATACCTCGATTCCATTAAAAAATGTAAAAAAGAAGGCGGAAAATTTATTGTTGAAGGTGGAGTTTTAGAAGGAAAAGGTTATGAATCCGGATGTTATGTGAAACCGTGTATCGCGGAAGTTGAAAATTCTTATGAAATCGTGCAGCACGAAACTTTTGCCCCGATTCTTTATTTAATTAAATATAAAACTTTGGACGAAGCCATTGCAATACAAAATGATGTTCCGCAAGGTTTGAGTTCGGCGATTATGACACAGAATCTGAGAGAGGCAGAATTGTTCCTTTCTCACGCAGGTTCAGATTGCGGAATTGCCAATGTGAATATCGGAACTTCCGGTGCAGAAATCGGCGGTGCTTTCGGTGGCGAAAAAGAAACAGGAGGAGGAAGAGAATCAGGTTCCGATGTTTGGAAATATTATATGAGAAGACAAACCAATACGATTAATTATACCGCGAGTCTTCCTTTAGCACAAGGAATTAAATTTGATTTATAAAAATACCAACCTTAAAAATTGAACTAAAAAATTATGAACGACGCAATTGCATCTCATCCACAAACAACAAATAAAGTAAAAGAAACACTCGGAAGACATCTTCTTGCAGACGGTTTCGATTTT
>CAZHFE010000104.1:0-5191 GCA_964532055.1 uncultured Kaistella sp.
TCCTCTGAAATTCAGCGATACCAAAATCCATTGGGGAATTTTGAGCAGGTTTTGAAGGCGCAATAGTTTGGCTTATTTCCAAAATTTTTTGTCCCTTTAATTAGTTGAAAAAAAAATCTCGATAATCTTTTTGAAAGTTGATTATAGTGAAATAAATTTCTGCGAAAGGAACAGAGGTTTTCAAAGAACGGATTATTTATAGATTGCTTAGAATCAGAACAATTCACGAAAAAAATATTCTAATCGTTGCGACTTTCGATGCTCTGTAATTTATTTTTTAGATAAATTACATGGTTCAAAATTCAGAATTTACAAATAAATCAACGCAGATTCTGCCACATTTCTGCCCAGCTTTTCAAGCACTTTTTTGTAATCGTTGAGTTGTTTCTGGTGGCTTTCTTTCACTTCGCCGGTTTTGAAATCTAAAATGATAAATCCATTTTCGGTGTCGATTAACCGATCGGGACGATAAATTGTCGAGATGCCGTTTTCAGAAATCATGACGTCTTTTTCATTGAGGATATTTTGGTTTTCGGCGAAATATTTTGAATATTTCTCGTCATTAATAATGTTGAAAATTCTTTCCGAAATTTCATTTTTTTCATTTTGGGTAATGATTCCCTGCAGCAGATAAGATTCCAATACGCTTTCCACATCTTTCGCTGAATTTATTTTTGACAAAACTTCGTGCGTGAAAATCCCGATTCGCACTTTTTCTTTGTGGTTTTGGTAATTTTTAGACGGTGTTGCAATTTTGATGAAATCACTATTGTTTTCTTTTTCGGGATTAAAGTCGATAGATAAACTTTCATAACCCGAATTTTCCTTTTTGCTGTGCTTTTTCAGGATTTCATCTGAAACTTCAAAAAGGTCAAAAGACGAAATTTCCTGTCCCGATTCATCTACCGGAATTTTCGATTGCAGAAATTCATAAATTTCTAAGTGATTGGTGGTTTTATTCGGTTTTTCAATGTAAAAGAAAAGCTGTTCAACCGCTCTTGTTGTTGCCACATACTGCATGCAGAAACGGTCAATCTTATTTTGATAAATGTTCTCTTTATTGAATTTTGCCATTTCGATATCGTAATTTTCTATGTCCGAACCAAATCCGTTGATGTTGACTGATTGTAATGTGTTTTCACTTTCCACATTAAACCAACCAGAAAATCTGCCGTCTTTGTTTTCGTTTTTCATCGGCAAAAACACCACCGGAAATTCCAAACCTTTCGCTTTATGTATCGTCATCAACTGAATTGCATCTAAATTTTCCGATGCCAAAATTGTGGTTTTATGAGCTTCTTCGTCCCAATATCTCAAAAATTCTTTCAGCGTTGCTCCTTTGTTTTGCGAATAGCCGAAAACCATTTCCAGATAATTGAAAAGGAAATCGGTTTCTTTTCCTTTTACGGCAAATTCGTTTAGAAAATGCTCGATAAAATTGTAGAGATTGAGTTGAATTAAATTGCTTGTTTTCAGATTGATATTGTATTTTTCTGAAATGAAATCAATCATTTCTGCTTTATTGCCGAGTTGCAGCATTTCCATCATTTCGGCACTGAAATCCTGCACTTCAATTCTTCCCAAAGTTTTCAAATGATACAACATTTGCACCGGAAATTGGAGATTTTTCGGGTTTTGTTCCCAACGCAGAAATTCGGTTAAAGCCAACAATGTAGAAGATAAATCAAGCGTTAAACCCGATTCTGAAATGGTTTTGATAAAAACTTCCGTACCTTTATAATGTACTTTCAGATTACCGAGAAGATGAGAAAAATTGAAAATATCAGAATTACTTCGGCAAAGAATTGCAATGTCTGAAAAATAAAAACCGTTATCTAAACACTGCTGAATGTCTTGCTGCATTTTCAGTGTGGTTTCTTGGTAATAAACATAGTTTGTAGCGTTTTCAATAAGATTCACCCTGATTCTTCCGAACTCGTCAGAACTCGGGATCTGCTTTGCATTTTCCCCGAAAATTTTGGCATGTTGTTCATGGGTAAAATCTGCCATAAATAGGTACAGCTCGTTATTGAAGTTCACGATATTTTTCGCACTTCGCCAATTGTATTCCAAATTTTCTACATCGGCGAAAGTTTGCGTTCCTTTTTCTTCTTTGTTAATGATTTGCAGCATGATGTCAGAATCACCTCCTCTGAAACGGTAAATACTTTGTTTAGGATCACCCACCAAAACAAAACTCATGTTTTCCTGCGAATTGGCATGATTTCTCAGCGGAAGAAAATTTTGCCACTGCAAATAGGAAGTGTCCTGAAATTCATCAAAAAAATAATGCGAAAACTGAGTTCCGATTTTTTCGTAAATGAATTCAGATGGTTCTTCACGCAGGTTCTCGTGAATCAGTACGTTGAATTTTGAGAGCAGCACCAAATCGTTTTCCTGTTCTATTTCCGCCAATTTATCCTGAATATCCTTATTCACTTTCAGCGGAAGAATTGCCTGTAAAATCTTTTCGTTTTTCTTTTGCAATACATAATTGCTGATAATTTTCTGTCGGTTTTCAATCAATTCCTCGAGGATTTCAAAAATTTCCGCTTCTCTTTTTTTTGATTTGGAAGATGCTCCTTTTCGGTAATTTTCTTGTGCAGCCGCTTCATCATTTGGAAAAGGGAAATCTGCTTTAGTGTAAAAATGAGCCAAAACTTTTTCAAAAAATTTCCCGATTGTTCCGCCGCTTGCACGTGAAAAATCTTCCGGATTCAGATTTTTTTCTTTCAGTAAATCCAGAGATTTTTCGGCAATTTTTATGGAATCTTTTTTCAGCTGTTTAATGCTTTCTCGCAGATTTTTCTTCGTTTTTTGGTAGGTTTCCCAATCGAATTCTTTGTTTTCGCTCAGCCGGAAAAAATGTTTGTCCTGCACATATTCTTTAGCGGCGTCATACAGCGTTTTATTCAGATTGATACGTTCTTCATTGCCTAAACTGTAATCCACAAAATCCATAAACGGCTCGGAAATGCTGTTTTCAGTCCCGATGTTTTCCAGCATTTTATCAACTGCCTGAATCAGAAGCGGTTCGGGATTGATTTCGAGATTGAAATTCTGCGCCAAACCCAACTCCTGCGAAAAACTCCTCACCAATTTAGAATTGAATTTGTCAATAGTCCCGATGTTCAGCGTAGAATAGTGGTGCAGAATATAATCGAGGAGTTTTTTTGAGCGCTCGTGCAAATCTCTCAAAGTGATTTTTACGCCCTGTTTTTCGAGGTTTTTACGGATTCCCTTTAGTTCACTGTTGTTTTCGTAATCATCTTTAATGAAATTTTTCAGCCAGTCGATGATTCTTTTTTTCATTTCATTTGCCGCTTTGTTGGTAAAAGTCAGCGCAAGAATTTCAGCGATTTTATCTTGCTGATTATGATATTTCAGGCATATTGCCAAAAGATTCTGAACCAGCGAGTACGTTTTTCCCGAACCTGCGGAAGCATTGATGACCCGATAATTGTTTTGCATTTTTTTGGAGTTGGTTTTATGCATTAAAAGTACCAAAAAATTTGTCAATACAGAAAAAAAACTTATTTTTGCAAACCAAAATGAGATGTAAACTATGTTAATAATTCCGGTAAAAGATGGCGAAGCTATCGACAGAGCATTAAAAAAATACAAAAGAAAATTTGACAAAACAGGAGTTGTTCGTGCTTTGAGAGGCAGACAGCAATTCATAAAACCTTCTGTTACAAAAAGACAGGCAAACTTGAAAGCTGCTCACAAACAAAGAGCTTTGAGTAAAGAAGAACAGGCGTAAAACAAATTTTCTTCAGAAAATACCAAAATCACTTTTTGAATAGTTATATTTGAAAAGTGATTTTTTTGTTGGTATAATGATTGAAAAATTTCTGGAATATATTGCTGTAGAAAAACGATATTCGCCGAATACCGTCGTTAGTTATGGGAAAGACCTTTCCGATTTTTCTGTATTTCTTTTAGAAACTGAATCCCACAATGATTTTTCTAAAGTTGATAAAAAAATTATCAGAAATTTCATGGCTGAAATGGGCACCAAAAAAATTGCTAAACGCAGCATAAACCGCAAACTTTCTTCTTTGCGTAGTTTTTTTGTTTTCCTCTTGAAAGTAGGTATCGTAAATGTTTCTCCATTAGAAAATATATCTTCTCTGAAATTTTATCCAGAAAAGCAAACTCCGTTTTCAAAAGAAGAAATGGAAACTCTTGCTACATTAAAAATAGAACCCGAAAATGGCAGTTTACTGAAGGAACTGATTATCGAAACACTTTATCAGACAGGAATGCGCCGCACCGAACTCTGCAATATCCTGCTTGAAAATATAGATTTTGACCGTAAAGAAATTAAAATTACGGGGAAAGGAAACAAACAGAGAATTATACCCGTTTCCGAAAGACTCATCAATCAATTCAGAGAATATCTTGAAATCAGAAACCCGTTGAAAGACAGTGAGATTTACTTTTTCGTGAATGGAAAAGGCAAAAAACTGTATGATAAATTTGTATATTCTGCGGTAAATTCTTACCTTAGTCATGTTTCTTCAAAGAAGAAAAAAAGTCCGCATATTTTGCGGCACAGTTTCGCTACTCATGTTTTGCAAAGCGGAGCCGAAATTTCTAAAGTGAAGAAATTGATGGGGCATTCATCACTTGCGTCAACGCAGGTTTATACAAATGCCGACATAGAACAATTAAAAAAAGTGTTTAACAGTGCTCATCCAAGGGCAATAAAAAAATAGTATATGAAAATTAAAGTTCAGTCAATAGGATTGACTCCACATGCACCGCTGGAAGAATATTTAGAAAAAAGATTAGCCAAATTAGAGACATTTTATGATAAAATTCACGGCTGTCAGGTTTTTCTGAAAGTGGAAAACTCAACCGATAAAGAAAATAAAACCGCCGAAATAAAATTAGAAGTTCCGGGAGATGATATTGTTGTGAAAAAAACATCTTCTTCATTTGAAGAAAGTATTGATTTATGCGCAGATACTGCTAAAAAGCTGTTAATCAAGAAAAAAGAATTGGCATAAGAAAAATAACGGAAAAATTTTAATATTTATTTGTAGATTTCAAAAAAACTCTCTTATATTTGCACTCGCAAAAAGAGATAAGTTGTTCTTTTGAAATTTTTGCCTCCATAGCTCAGTTGGCCAGAGCACGTGATTTGTAATCTCGGGGTCGTGGGTTCGAATCCCTCTGGAGGCTC
>CAZHFE010000105.1:0-4987 GCA_964532055.1 uncultured Kaistella sp.
GCGAAATAAAAGAAGTCTACACTTATATGGAATGTCTTGCCAAAGTAAATTCCGGTGATGAACTTCCTGTAACGGTTCTGAGAGACGGTAAACCAATAACGGTAAACGTGAAGTTTTAAGAAAACTGCTTCCAAGTAATTATAAAAAATTAAAAACCTTTCAGCATTTAAACCTGAAAGGTTTTTAATGATAACCGCTTATTTTGCTCATAGTCGGGAGATTTTACAAAGCGAAGGATTGCAACGTGGAACTTGCACCTCACACCAAAAAAACTAATCTTTCCTGGAATTCTTCATCGTAATTCTGAAAGTTGTTCCGTTGCCGATTTCTGATTGTGCGATTCTGATGTCGCCATTGTGATATTCCTTGACAACTCTTTTCGCCAAAGACAAACCTAATCCCCAACCTCGTTTTTTGGTGGAATATCCTGCTTTGAAAGCATTTCTCTGCTGAAAACCTGTCATTCCTGAACCTGAATCTTTGAAGTCGATGATTGCGTTTTTGCTTTTTTCGTAGAGTTCTATTTCAAGTCGACCCTCTCCTTTCATTGCATCTACGGCATTTTTAACAATGTTCTCAATCACCCAGCTCAAAAGAATTTTGTTGTGCGGAATCAAAATTTCATGATTCGGAAGAATCAGCATAAAGCTTACTTTTTTAGAAATTCTGGTTTTCAGATAGTCATAATTTTGCTGCAATGTTTCGTTAACGTTCAAATCATTAAGTTCAGGAACAGAGCCAATTTTAGAAAATCGTTCAGAAATGGTTTTCAGCCGATTGATGTCTTTTTCGATTTCTTTTGCACCTTCGCTGTTTTCATTTTCCATTCGCATAATTTCAATCCAGCCAATCATTGATGAAAGCGGAGTTCCGATTTGATGTGCCGTTTCTTTCGCCAAACCTGCCCAAACATAACCTTCATCGGTTTTTTTAATGGTACGCAAAAACCAAAACGAAAAAAAGATATACGCCAAAATCAGCAAACCCAGAATATACGGTGAATAGCGGAGGTTATTGAGAAAATCTGAATTGGTATAGAATACATATTGATTATTTCCGTTAGGCATTTGCAGTTCAATCGGTTTATAAGAGTTTTCCATTTTCTTTAAAAGAACTCTCATCTTTTCGGGATCATTCTGAATGTCTTCGGGAATATTTTTTTGAAAATCGGGACCAATAGGATTTTTATTTTTGTCCGTAACAATTACCGGAATTGAATTGTTGGTTTTATTAATCTGGAAAATTAAATCGAGGGTTGCAGCATCCTGAATGATTTCTTCTTCTTGTTGATATTTTATCGCCGTAGAAAAAAGTTCTATTCTTTTTATCTCTTCTTTTCGCAAATAATCAATCAAAATTACTGATGCAATCACCACTCCCGATACAGCCGAAGTGAGCAAAAGGTAAATTACCCAATTGTTGATTTTAGAAAAAAAACTCCTGTTTTTCATCAGATATTATTTCTTCAAATTTAAAACAATCATTTCAGCACATTGAGCACTTTATACAGCGTTTCACTGATATCTGACTGCTGATAATTATTGATGATGATTGAAAACACATACTTTTTACCGTCTTTGGAAGTGTGGTATCCTGCAAAAGATTTGGTGTCTTTCATCGTTCCGCTTTTCATTTTCATACCATTTCCTTGCGTTGGGAATCCCTCAAAAAATTCATTGAACCAAGGTTGTTTTCTGCTCCACAGCAATGCCTGAACTTCGGCTCTTGCAGAAACATAATTTTGAGGCGAAAGTCCGCTTCCATCAGCAAAATTAATCATTGCAGCGTTGATTCCTTTTCCTTTCCAAAATTCTTTCAGATAGGAAATTCCGGCATCGAAACTCCCCTCGTTTTTCTTTTCTTTTCCTAAAGTTTTAATTAAAGTTTCGCCATAAAAATTCACGCTTTTCCGCATAAACCAATAGATTATTTTGTCTAAAGTCGGCGATTTGTATTCCAGAATAATATTGTTTTTCGGGGCATTGATGATTTTTTCACCGTTAATTCTCTGCATGGAGCACGAAACGATTTTCCCGCTAAAATCTATCCCCGATTCTTTCAGCCAGTTTTTGATTTCATTTCCTAAAGTCAGCGGCGGATTCGGCATGGAACCTGAAACAGTAATTGCTTTTCCGGGCAAAGTTCCGGTGATGTGTGCAACATCTGAATGCGGCGCAGTGTAAATTAAACTTTGGTCAGAACTTCCTCCGGTTTTCACGTCATTTATCCATTTTACGCCGGATAATTCTGTGTTGGTGCTTTTCATTTCTTTGCCGTTCATGTTCAAGTCAAACTGATTTTCGCGCCAATTCACGCCCCAAACTCCAGCTCCGTAATAATTTCCCATGTCGTTCCAACACCAGCTTCCGGGAACGGTTTGGAAATCGAAATAAGAATCATCTATGATTAAATCTGCGGAAATTTTTGTAATCCCTTTTTGTTCAAGAGTTTCAATGAGTTTCTGCTTAAAGTTTTCCGGTTTGTAATTATTGTATCGCCAACTTCCCAAAGTAGGATCGCCGTTTGAAGTGATAAAGAGATTTCCGGAAAGCGTTCCGCCCGAAATATTCCCCGAAAAAGAGACTGTTGTCGTGTATTGATAATTTTTACCTAAAGTTTCCAAAGCCGTTGCTGCCGTGAAAATTTTCTGTGTAGAAGCGGTTGAAAGTCCTTTGTTTCCGTTGTATTCATAAATGAAATTTCCGTTTTCGTCTGCAACATACAAAGATAAATTGGAGGAATAAGCATTGAGAGAAGAGAGTAAATCTTTGGTTGCCGCATCTAATTTCTGCGCCATATTTTGGGCAAAGAAAACCTGCGGAATCAAAAGAATGGCAAAAAACAGTTTCGTCATTTTACTTTTTGCTTTCAAAGATAACGAAATTTATTGTTTGCTTTTCAGATTCCATCTTCCATCAATCCCAAATTTCAAAAAATAAATACTTCTACTCTACACTTTTTTTCTTATTTTCGTTACATAAACGAAGATGGAAATGGTTTACGATATAGAGCAGGAAAATAAGGAGATTCTCTCACGGTACAAAGATTTGATTTCCAATACTTACCGCACTTTAGATGAAAAACAGAACAAGCTCATCAGAAAAGCGTTTGATATTGCATTAGATGCGCACAAAGACCAACGCAGAAAGTCCGGAGAACCGTATATTTATCACCCGATAGAAGTGGCAAAAATTGTTGCAAACGAAATTGGTTTGGGTGCAACTTCTATTGCTTGTGCATTACTTCACGATGTGATTGAAGATTCGGAATATACTTATGAAGATTTGAAAAAAATCTTCGGAAAAAATATTGCAGATATTGTAAACGGATTGACCAAAATTTCGGTGATGAATCATCAGAATATTTCGGTACAATCTGAAAATTATAGAAAACTTCTTCTTACACTTTCCGAAGATTTCAGAGTGATTCTCATCAAAATTGCAGATCGGCTTCACAATATGCGTACACTGGAAAGTATGCGTCCTGACAAACAGAAAAAAATCGCTTCAGAAACGGTTTATATTTACGCTCCTCTTGCTCATCGATTGGGACTTTACAACATAAAATCAGAATTAGAAGATTTATCATTAAAGTTTAATAATCCCGATGTTTACAATGAAATCAGCGAGAAATTGGAACTCGCCAAAGAAAACCGTGAAAAATATATCGAGGAATTTAAAAAAGAAGTTTCTGAACAATTGCGTGAAGAAGGTCTGAAATTTACCATTAAAGGTCGTGCAAAAGCTATTTCGTCTATTTACCGCAAAATGCTTAAACAGGGGGTTTCTTTTGATGAAGTCTTTGATAATTATGCAATAAGAATTATATATAAATCAGATGCAAAGAACGAAAAATTTGTCGCATGGAAAATTTATTCCATTGTAACCGACCTTTATCACAGCAATCCGCAAAGAATGAGGGACTGGATTTCTCAGCCGCGTTCTACAGGTTACGAAAGTTTACATCTCACCATTTTAGGTCCCGATAATAAATGGATTGAAGTACAGATACGCTCCGAAAGAATGGACGATATTGCCGAAAAAGGCGTTGCTGCACATTACAAATACAAAGAAGGTTTCCGGCAAAGTAATGACGAGAAGAAATTTGAAACTTGGGTTGCAGAAATCCGTGAGGTTTTGGAGAATCAGCAATCACTTTCTACGACGGAACTTTTAGATAATATTAAACTCAATCTTTATTCTAAGGAAGTTTTCGTTTTTACACCGAAAGGTGAAATAAAAGTTCTCCCGATAGGTTCTACTGCTCTGGATTTTGCATTTTCAGTACATTCTGATTTGGGAATGAAATGTCTCGGTGCAAAAGTGAACGGAAAACTTGTCCCGATTTCTTATGTACTTCAAAACGGTGACCAAGTCGACATTCTATCTTCCCAGAACCAAAAACCGAAACAAGACTGGCTGGAATTTGTGGTAACTTCTAAAGCAAAATCAAAAATTAAGGCAATCTTAAATTCCGAAAAAAATCATTTAGCAGAAGAAGGAAAAGAAATTCTGCAAAGGAAAATGCGCCACGCAAAACTGAATTTCAATGACGAGGAAATCAACAAAATGCAAAAATTCTTTAACCTGAAAACTTCGCAGGAGTTGTTTTTGAAATTCCAAAACGGTGCTCTTGATACTACAGATATTAAAAAATATACCGAAGGAAAAGGGATTTTCAGTAATATTTTGCAGCGTTTCAGAAAGACCAATAAAAGTGAAACGTATCACGAAATGCCTGAAAGCAACCTCAATATGATTGTTTTCGGGAAAGATGAAGAGAAGATGAACTATACTTTTGCCAAATGCTGCACGGTAATTCCGGGTGATAAAATTTTCGGGTTCATCACGATTTCAGACGGAATAAAAGTTCACAATGATAATTGTCCAAATGCCATAAATCTCCGTGCACAGTACGATTACAGAGTTTTACCTGCAAAATGGGTGAATGAAGAAAGTTTCAAAAACAGAATCAAAATAGAAATTGA
>CAZHFE010000106.1:0-4940 GCA_964532055.1 uncultured Kaistella sp.
CCCCAAACTGAATGGAAACCTGAAACATTTTCACATATTCATCTTCCTGAATCCCGAAAATCGAGCTGGTAAAAATCATGTGAGCGGTGGAAGAAACCGGAAGATATTCGGTAAGTCCTTCGATAATGGCAATGATGATTGCTTTGATTAAATCCATAAAAAATTAAGAAATTAAAAAATTAAGGAGTTTAGAGATTTTACAATAATCTTAAAATTTCTAACTCTCTTAATTCCTAAATTGAAAATTTATTTTCTTTTCAGAATGGCATAAACTTCAACCGCAAATCCTGCAACAACCAGCAAAGGTGCAATCCGGATTCTGCGAATGGAAAAAATACCGTCGTTCCATGAGTTCGGGTCGAATTTTCCATCTACGGTATTTGCGTCTGCTCCCATCATCAAAAGAAATCCTGCAACAATTAAAACCAAACCAATCAGCATGAGCTTATAATTCTGTTTTCCGAAATAGAACTGATTCTCTTGTGAAACTTCCGTTTCTTTTTTTCCGAAACTCTCGGCATTAAAATTTTTATTTTTCTTACTCATTTTTTTAAGAATAATATAGGTCATCAACATTTGATTTCAGGAAACGCCATGTTGCAAAAATAGTGCTGAAAACTGTTATCAGTACACCGAGAATAAAAATACCCACCACTAAAACGATAAGTTGATTATTGTCTTGAGCAAACGGAGTTCCGATTTGAGTGATGAAATAATACCATGTTCCGAAAAGTATCACCAAACCGAGAACAGCTCCTATAATTCCTAAAATCGCCGCTTCTTTGATAAATGGTTTCAAAATGAATCTTCGTTTTGCTCCAACCAATTGCATAGTTTTGATAATAAACCTCTTAGAGAAAATTTTCAACCGTATCGAATTGTTGATAATCACTACTGCCAAAATTAAAAACAAAACGGAAAAACCAAAAATCCATTTCAAGATATTGTTGAGATTGTTATAAACTTCAACCATTAAAGTGCTGTTGTTTTTCACATCTACAATTCCGGGAGTTGCCTTTATTTGTTTAATGACTTCATCAATTTTTGCAGGGTCAACATATTCCGGTTTCAGTGCAATTTCTACCGAAGACGGAAAAATATTATCTTCAAAAAGTGCACTCGATTCTATACCCATACTCTTTTTCGCCTCTTTCGCAGCCATTTCGCGGGTAATATAAGTGGCTCGTTTCACCGGAGTTAATTTCTTAATTTTTTGAAATGCCTCATTTTCCTGTTTGACGATTTTCGCAGAATCTTTAGCATCATAATTCTCATCAAAATAAGCATTCACTACCAATTGTTCTTTAATATAATCTGAGTATTTCTGAGCATTAATCAAAATCAAGCCCATTAAACCGAGTAAAAATAAAACCAGTGCAATACTGACAACAACGGTAATATTGCTTGAGCGAAGCCGTCTTTTGTTAAAATCTTCAACTGTCTTTGCCATCAAATAAAAAATTTCTGCTAAAATAGAAAAAAACTTCCGTAATTTGCCGTGAAATAGGTGTTAAAAAAAACTTAAAGATTGATAAGTGGCGGAAGAAGATGATGGAAGTTAGAAGTTAGCAGATGGAAGTTTAAACCCTGAAACTTTAAACTTGAACCCTGAAACTTCAAATTGCACTGTGAAACTTACACCAATTGAAACCTCAAACCTGTAACCAATGCATATAAAAGCGAAAAAATATCTCGGACAGCATTTTTTGACCGATGAGAATATTGCCCGAAAAATTGTAGACGGATTAAGTTTCGAGCAGTATAAAAATATATTGGAAGTTGGTCCCGGAACAGGCGTTCTCACGAAATATCTTTTAGAAAAAGATACCGAAATTTTCGTGGCAGAAATTGATAATGAATCGGTGGAATATCTGAAAAATCATTACCCGAAATTGCAGGAAAATCATTTCACCGGAGATTTTCTTAAAATCAATATTCATGAGCATTTCGGAGAGCAAATCGCCGTCATCGGGAATTTTCCTTATAATATTTCTTCGCAGATTTTATTTAAAATCATTGACTTCTACGAAAGCGTTCCGGAAATGGTGGGAATGTTCCAGAAAGAAGTGGCAGAAAGAACTGCAGCGGTTCCGCGAACGAAAGATTACGGAATTTTGTCGGTTTTAGTTCAGGCGTTGTACGACGTGGAGTATCTTTTTACAGTTCACGAAAATGTTTTCAATCCGCCGCCAAAAGTGAAATCAGGTGTCATTAAACTAACCCGAAATCCAAAAAAAGGTTTAGCTGGAAACGAAATTTTGTTCAAACAAATCGTAAAAGCGGGATTCAACCAGAGAAGAAAAAAACTCTCAAATTCGCTGAAAATACTGAACATTCCCGAAACGCTGAAAAATCACATTTTTTTGGACAAAAGAGCAGAAGAACTTTCTGTGGAAGATTTCATTGCATTTACCAATGAATGGAAAGATGCCTAATTTTCGGAAGATTTTTCTCCTTTATTTTCAGAAATTTCTTCTTCGTTTTTCATTTCTTCAAGTTGCTGCTGCAGGTTTGAAATCATTTCTTTCAGCGCTTTTATATCGCTCTTGTTTGATGAAATATTGCTTTTCAGCATTACATTTTTTGCACGTTCGCTATGGTCGTCTTCATCTTCGTCTTCCGCAATATCTTCAATGTCTTCCTGAATATCGTCAATATCTTCGCTGATTTCTTCAATGTCGTCCTGAATTTCCTCAATATCTTCGCGAATATCGTCGATATGTTCCTGACTTCTGTTCACCGACATTTGAATAAAGATGGCGAGATAAATCGCTTCCAAAGACAAAACGGTGGTAAGAACCAAAAGCATTTTATCGACCGAAACCAAATTGAAAACCGGAAGCAAAAATGCCGTAATAAATATGATGGAATGAGCAATAAGCGAGGGAATAGAACCAATCCACCACATGATACCGTCGGTAATTTTTTCGAGAAACCGAATGTTTCTTTCTCTGCGTTCTTCTCTGCCCATTTCCTGAAATTTGGGCAAATTTAGTTAAAAATCCTTTGAAATCCCCAAACCGAACAACGCAAAATCATATTTCGCAGGGTCTTGATTATCAAACACTCTCAATACGGAATCCATTTCCAAAACGGTTTTCCAATCGTTTTGTTTTCGCTGAATCAAGCCGAGTTTTCGTGAAATATTTCCGGTGTGTACATCGAGCGGAACAGACAAATTCTTTTGATCAATATTTTTCCAAATCCCGAAATCTACTCCTTTTCGGTCTTTGCGAACCATCCATCTCAGAAACATCATCAATCGTTTCGCTGAAGAATTTTTATAGGTGGAACTCACATGTTTTCTGCTTCGGTGCAGTTCATTTTCTTTAAAAAATTCTGTTCGGAAACGTTCTAAAGCGTGGTAAAAATTTTCTTCGTTTGCTTGGGTCAAAAATAAATTTTCCAGCGTTTCATTTTCGAGATAAATTCTTTGCAGATTTTTAATGAAATATTTAAAATCTTCGGTATTAAAAGTTCTGTGAACGGCTTTGCTCCCGATAAAATCCAAATCAGAATCTTTGAAATTCAGGACAAAATCGTGTGGCGAATTTTCCATTAAATTCATCATTTTTTCGGCATCGTTAATGATTGATTTTCGGTTTCCCCAAGAAATTGTTGCTGTGAGAAAACCTGCAATCTCAATATCCTGTTTCAGCAAAAACCGGTGCGGAATCTGAATCGGGTCGTTTTCTATAAAATCGGGGTGGTTGTAGAGGTCGGCTTTTTCGTTGAGGAAAGTTTTCAGTTCAGTAAAATTCATTTTCATGAGTAACGCCAAAAGTTTATTTTACTTTTGCCTTGATGCAAAAGTAACAAAAAATCAATACTGGATTTTTTTGCTAAAAAATTAAAATTTCTTTCAAGAAAATTTCCAAAACTCGGGCGGAAACGAGATTTATCTTTTAATAAAGATTTTTGCCGCCACTCGAACATGGAAATTTTTAAGTTTATAATCAAGAAAAATCCGTCCGAAAGAAATTTCATTTTTCTTAACGCAAAAAACTCCTAAGTCAAAACTTTAAACCCTGAACTTAAAACTTTTTAAACCCCAATTTTCACCGGAACCAAAACTTCGGGCAGAAAAGTATTGGGAAAAACCGTTTTCGCTTCATCAGTAAAAACCGACAAATCTGTATAACGGTTTGAAAAATGCCCTACGATGAGTTTCCCGACATTGGCTTTTTTCGCAATCTGCGCCGCTTCCAAAGCAGTGGTGTGTCCTGTGTAATCTGCCATTTCTTTTAAGTCGTGCAGAAAAGTTGATTCGTGATACAAAACATCTGCATTTTCAATAAGGGGAATAATTTTTTCCGAATACCGCGTATCACTACAAAAAGCATAAGAAACTGATTTTGAAGATTCTGTGGTAAGGATTTCGTTTTTCAGAATATATCCGTCATTCAAAATAAAATCTTTCCCTGCTTTCAAATTGTGATAATCGCATACCTGAATTTCGGGATATTTTGAAATTTCGTCAATATTTAAATTTCTTTCTTTCGGCTTTTCACGGAAAAGATAACCGTTGCAGTAAATCCTGTGTTGAAGAGGAATAGTGAAGACTTCTACCCTTTTGTCTTCATAAATTTTTTCAGATTTTTTGCTTTCTAACTCATGATAGACGATTTCAAAACCCCGCTGTGTTTCGGTAATTCTGAAAATCGTTTCCAGCATTTCTTTTATTCCTTTCGGAGCGTAAATATGAAGTGGTGTTTCTCTCCCTAAAAGCCGGAAACTTGCAATTAATCCGGGTAAACCGAAGCAATGGTCGCCGTGAAGATGAGAAATAAAAATATGGTTGATTTTTGAGAATCTCACTTTGGCTTTTCTCAGTTGTACCTGTGTTCCTTCACCGCAATCTATCAGAAAACAACGTTCTTCAATCTCCAGAAACTGTGCAGTAGGAGCAGAATTTACTGTAGGAATTGCCGAATTGAAAC
>CAZHFE010000107.1:0-4771 GCA_964532055.1 uncultured Kaistella sp.
TGCATTCATATTTAAGGTTTATCTTATTTCTGATGCAAAATTCCGACTTCTGTTTGAGGTGTACAGTTACATTGGTTACAGAAGAAAAATTTACGTTTTAAGGTTCAACAATTCCAAAAATTCCTGCCGGCCTTTTTCGGTAAGATAGGGAAAAAATAGTTTTACAAACAAAACAGCATATTTCTCTATGATACTTTTTGAATCTGTTGCATCATAAATCTGGGAAGAAGAAATCCACGAATCACTGTAAATTTTAATATGTTCAATAAAAGTTTCGTATTCGTTTTTATACAGTTCTTCCCGCATAAACCCTTGTTTTACAGCATTTGTTATAGCTTCCTTATACATAAAAGCCCTTATTTTTTCAACTTCAAGAAAAATCTGCTTGAGGGTTTCGCTTTCTCGGGTAATATGATTGATTTCAATCATAAAAAAGCGGTATTGATACAGAATTTCAAAACCTTTTCGTGTTGAATCGAGTAAACTCTTTATAAAATTGGTGTTTTCTTTCGTTTCCTGATTAAGCCGTGAAGCTTTATCCAATAATTGTTGGTGCAAAGCAATGATAATATCATTTTTTGTTTTGAAATGATAGATTAAATTACTGTGGCTGATGTTAATATCCGACGCAATCTGACGAATAGAAACATTTGCAACACCCTGATTATTAAATAGCTCTAATGATTTTTCTAAAATAAGTTCTTTGTTTTTTTTCATTTTAGTACAATTGGTCTAATTTTTTTAGTACATTTGGTCTAAAATTATAAAATAAAATCGATTTAAGTATTATGAGCAGTAAAAGAATACACTTGTTTGAATTTGAAGACCAGAACTGGTTTCCACAATTTTTAAGAAATTACGTAACCGATTTTCTTCAGTTTTTGTCTAACAAAGCCAAAGTTTATGAACCTGTTACAGAGGTTATTCAGAATACTTTGGAACAATCCGGAACATCAAAAATCATTGATTTGGGTTCGGGTGGTGGTGGCGGATTGCTTTGGTTGGGCAAAGAATTGCAAAAAGGAAATCCTGAACTGAAAATCATTCTTACGGATTTATATCCCAATATAGAAGCGTTTAAACATACGGTTCAAAAATCGGATGTGTTTGATTATCAAACAAATCCGGTAGATGCCAAAAATGTTCCGGAAAATTTAAAAGGTTTCCGGACGATGTTTCTTTCTTTTCATCATTTTCGACCCAAAGAAGCCCGAATGATTCTTCAAAATGCAGTTAAAAGTAATGAACCCATCGGTATTTTTGAAATTCAGGACAGAGGTATTCCAAGCATTATTGCGATGTTGCTTTCGCCTTTAAGCGTACTTTTTACAACGCCTTTTATCCGTCCTTTCCGTTTTGGAAGATTGATTTTTACCTATTTAATTCCTGTTGTTCCCTTGGTTGTTTTATGGGACGGAATTGTTTCCTGTTTACGGACCTATTCTGTAAACGAAATGAAAGAATTGGTACATTCATTTGAAAATAACAACCGTTTTGAATGGACTTTTGATAAAAAGAAATCCAAAACAGGTTTTGTGATTTATACTATCGGTATGCCTGTAAAGAAATGATATATTTGATAAACCAAAATTCATCCAAATGAAAAGAATCCTGACTATAATTTGCATTATCTTCATCAACCATTTTGCTTTTGCACAGATTGACAAAAATTCCGACTTATATAAAACCATTATTTCAAAAGACAGCCTGCTTTTTAACGTAGGATTTAATACTTGTGACATAGCTCAATTTGAAAATCTGTTAAGTGACAATTTTATTTTTTTTCACGATAAAGATGGAATTTCAGATAAAACAAAATTTCTGTCTGACTTAAAAAATGGAATTTGTAATAGTCAAACTAATCGTCAAGTTCAGCGATTTTTAATAAAAGAAAGTACCAATATATTTTCACTTTATAAAAATGGTGTTCTCTATGGTGCGGTTCAGAATGGGGAACATAAATTCTCGGAAAAAAGAGAAACTCAAGCAGGAATTGCAAAATTTACAAATGTTTGGCAATTGGAAAATGGCGAATGGAAACTCATTACTTCATTTAGTTTTGACCATCAACCTTACGAAAATAAAAAAACAGAGCAACCAATTTTTGGCAACGATATTTTAATAGAAAAATGGCTGAAAGAAAACAACATCCCGACATTAGGAATCGGTATCATCAATAACGGAAAATTGCAACAGGTTAAAGTTTTCGGAGAATTGCAAAAAGGCGTTTCCGCACCTTATAATACGGTTTTCAATGTGGCTTCACTTGCCAAACCTGTTACGGCAATCGTAGCCCTGAAGTTGGCAAGTTCGGGTAAATGGAATTTGGACGAACCGCTTTATAAGTACTGGACAGACCCTGATGTTGCCAAAGACGAAAACCATAAAATATTGAGTACAAGACATATTCTTTCTCATCAATCGGGCTTTGCTAATTGGCGTTGGGAAAACCAAGACGGAAAACTGCGTTTTGAATTTATTCCCGGAACGCAATATCAATATTCCGGAGAAGGATTTGAATATTTGCGAAAAGCATTGGAAAAGAAATTCAGCAAATCATTGAACCAACTGGCTTCGGAACTGATTTTTGAACCCCTGAAAATGACCGACACTCAATATATTTGGAATGAGAACAGTTATAACACCAGATTTGCAACAGGTTATAACACCGAAGGCAAACCCTATAAGACCATAAAAAATAAAACCGCAAATGCGGCAGACGATTTATTGACAACCATAGAAGATTACGGAAACTTTCTCGTCAGCGTATTAAATTGCGAAAATTTATCGGAAGAAATTTTTAAAGAAATGACAATGCCTCGTGTTTTGGTAAAGAAAGATAAATATTTCGGACTTGGTTTTCTGATTTACGATTTAGGAAACGGGGAATATGCAATCTCACACGGAGGCGGAGATGAAGGTAGCCAGACCATAGCTGTCCTGTTTCCCGAAACAAAACAGGGGATTGTTATTTTCACCAATGTAGATGACGGATATAAAGTTTACGAAAAATTGTTAACGCATTATTTTGGCGATAAAGGAAAGAGGATTGTAGAAATAGAAACAGAGTAATTCAAATTATCTGAACAATAAGGACTATTAAAGACCAAATGACACTGTAAAACAAAAAAACTCCAAAACCTAAGTTTTGGAGTTTTTTTATGAGTTTAAAGAAAATTATTCTTTGACAATTTTTTTAGTCAAACTTCCCTTGTTAGAATTGATGTTTACAAAATAAATTCCTGCATTCAAATCAGAAATATTAATTTGAGCCACATTATTACTTTGTTTAACTGTTCTTCCGTTGATGTCTGTAATAATTACAGAATTGATTCCTGCATTGATAGAATTAGAAATGTTTAACACATCTTTTACAGGATTTGGATAAACAGAGAAAGACGCAGCTAAGAAGTCAGAAGTACTGGCAGTATCAAAGTTGCTGATTACCAAATTATCAAAATAGCAATCCGTTCCCCAGTTATCTATTGCTAATTGAATTTCTTCGACAGATGTACCATTACCTAAATAAGAGTCTGAATAAATTTGTGAATCTCCTACTAAAATCTCAAGTGTTCCTGCTGTGAAATCTATTTTAACCTCAACACTATACCATTGTGCTGCATTATAAGTGCCAATGGTTGAATAACTTTGTAAAGCAGGGTTGTAAAGTCTTATATTACCTTGATAATTAAAATTAACCACAGTACCTATTCCTGAATCATCATATAAAATAAAATAATTATCAGAACCTCCTAATTCAGGAGCATAAATATTATAAGCAACAGATGTTTTGTCATAAGAGGTCATATTAAAAAAATAAGCTCCTCCAATTTCTTGATCGTCCCAATTGACAATCAATAAAGAATTACTCCCATGAGATGCATAGGCATTGCTAACTTCGGCTGTATCTTCTAAATCTGTTAAAGTATCCCAAAATGTTCCGATATTCGGATTTTGGTCGAGAATATCACCTAATGTGAATCCTTCAGAAGTTTCAAACGAATAAAAATTTTGTGCATTTGTTGTAAATACGCTTCCTGCAAAAAGGAAAGCTAATAGTAAAGTTTTTTTCATAAATAGTGAAATTTAAAATTATTCAGTTCCAAAGTTATAAAAAATATAAGGGTACATTCAAACTTTAACATTCAAGGTAAACATTCGGTCATTTGTCATTCTTTAGTTTTGCGTAAATATCAACGTCTAAATAGTTTTCGTTTTTTATTTCGCATTCTCGCATCGTTCCTTCGAGTTTGAAATCCATTTTCTCAATAGTTTTTTTGCAGTTTTCATTTTTGTTATCTACAAATCCTTCAATTCTGTTCAGACCAAGTTTTTCAAATCCGTAGTTACAAATTACACCTTTCAGTTTTTAATGTAGGGAAAGAAGTTGATGCCATTTCTATTTTTTATAATTATCAAATATATTAAGCTTTCCAAATATTAGATGCTATTTACAATAGCTCAAAATATGGATGTTTAGCTCAACAACAAATACCCCAAATAAATCAGAACCTGAACAGCAAAGATAATCAGTCCTGCCACAAAGGCCTTTCCACTTATTTTCCAAAGGGATTTGATGTTGATTTTTAGCCCGATGGCTGCCATTCCGGTATTGAGAAGCGTGTCACCCGATTTGGATAAAAATTTCAAAGATTCTGAGTTGAAAATTCCGATTTGAGATACCAAAACCGCCAATAAAAAGAATAGAATAAATAACGGAAATTTCAGTTTTGTTCCGTCACTTTTCTTTCTGAAAAGAAAATAAACAATC
>CAZHFE010000108.1:0-4701 GCA_964532055.1 uncultured Kaistella sp.
AAAATTTATTTGTGAAATCAAAAAAATTGCATATTTTTGCACACTCATTTTATGGACAAGTTTAGAAACTACGATGTTGTGTTTTCGGGACTTAAAAACGGAAAACACGGGTTCAGATTTGAGATAGATAAAGCGTTCTTTCAACTTTTCGATACCGAACAGGAATTTACCGAACCTCAAATTATTACTGATGTTTTGATGGATAAACACAGTACTTTTTTAGAATTTTGGATTAAAACCACCGGAAATGTATGTTTGATTTGTGATATTACCAGCAAAAATTTCATTCACCCGATAGAAAACGAAATAAAGGTTTTGATAAAATTCGGGGAAGAATATGATGACAGCGATGAAGATGTTATTGTAATTCCGATGAATGATTATGCATTTAATATTTCGCAGTTGATTTACGAAAATGTAATGCTCTCAATTCCGATGAAAAAAATCTCTCCCGATGTTTCCAATGAAGATTTGGAAATATTAGAAAAGTTCGGTGTAAAAGAAGCAACAGAAGAACCGGAAAGCGACCCGAGATGGGACGCTTTGAAAAATTTGAAAAATAAAAATTAAATAATACAATTCAAAATTCAACATTTAGAATTTAAAATTTACAAAAATGGCACATCCAAAGAGAAGACAGTCGTCAACAAGAAGAGATAAGAGAAGAACGCACTACAAAGCAGAAGTTCCTCAATTGGCAAAAGATGCAACTTCAGGAGAAATGCACCTTTATCACAGAGCACATTGGAGCGAAGGAAAACTTTACTACAGAGGAAAAGTAGTAATGGAAAAAGCAATAGAAACCACAGAAGAAAACTAAGCGGAAAACACGCTGAAAATCTTCGTTTTCATACAAAAACCACTCGATTTTTTCAATTTCGGGTGGTTTTTTATTGTTTTTTGATGTTTTTTATTATCTTTGGCATATAAATAAAAATAACTTTATGGACATTAAAGACATACAAAATCTTATCAAATTTGTGTCGAAAGCAGAAGTTTCTGAAGTAAAATACAAAACCAAAGATTTCGAAATCACCATCAAAACTCCTCTCGCAGGAAGCGAAGTAAGTTATGTGCAGCAACCTGCTGTTTATGCTGCTCCGCAACAAGCACCTGCTGCAAATCCTGTTTCAGCACCTGCTGCAAATACTACTCCTGCAGCAGCAATAGAATCTTCCGCAGATGACAGCAAATACATCACCATCAAATCTCCGATGATTGGTACTTTCTACAGAAAGCCATCTCCTGATAAAGATGTTTTCGTAAATGTGGGCGACGAAGTTTCCGCAGGAAAAGTAGTCTGTGTAATCGAAGCGATGAAGTTGTTTAACCAAATCGAATCTGAAGTTTCAGGAAAAATCGTGAAAATTTTGGTGGACGATGCAACTCCTGTAGAATATGACCAACCGTTGTTTTTAGTTGACCCATCTTAATTCTATAAATGATTAATGATGATTGATAATTGATGCAAAATCAATTTCAAATTTTCAAATTTCAAATTTCAAATTAATTTAAGATGTTCAAAAAAATATTAATTGCCAATCGTGGCGAAATTGCAATGCGTATTCTGCGTTCTGCAAAAGAAATGGGAATCAAAACCGTTGCGGTTTATTCTACCGCCGATAAAGACAGTCTGCACGTTCGTTTTGCAGACGAAGCGGTTTGTATAGGTCCTGCAATGAGTAAAGATTCTTATTTGAAAATTTCAAATATTATTGCAGCTGCAGAAATTACCAATGCAGATGCCATTCATCCCGGGTACGGATTTTTGTCAGAAAATTCTAACTTTTCCAGAATCTGTCAAGAAAACGGAATTAAATTCATCGGTGCAACTCCCGATCAAATCGACAGAATGGGCGACAAAGCCAATGCTAAAGCCACGATGAAAGAAGCCGGAGTTCCTTGTGTTCCCGGTTCTGAAGGATTAATTGACGGTTATGAAACCGCAGCAAAATTAGCTGAAGAAATGGGTTATCCTGTAATGATTAAAGCCACTGCAGGTGGTGGTGGAAAAGGAATGCGTGCTGTTTGGAAAGCGGAAAATCTTAAAGAAGATTGGGATTCCGCAGTTCAGGAAGCAACTGCCGCTTTTGGAAACGGAGGAATGTATATGGAAAAACTAATCGTTGAACCGCGACATATCGAAATTCAGATTGCAGGCGACCAATACGGAAAAGCGTGTCATCTTTCGGAAAGAGATTGCTCCGTTCAACGAAGAAATCAGAAATTAACTGAAGAAACGCCGTCACCGTTTATGACCGACGAACTTCGCGAAAAAATGGGTGAAGCCGCCGTGAAAGCAGCAGAATATATCGGTTATGAAGGTGTAGGAACTATTGAATTTTTGGTAGATAAAGATCGTAATTTCTATTTTATGGAAATGAACACCCGTATTCAAGTAGAACATCCGATTACGGAACAAGTTATTGATTACGATTTGATTCGTGAGCAGATTCTTTTGGCAGCTGGAACTCCGATTTCGGGGATTAACCATTTCCCGAAACTTCATTCCATTGAGTGCAGAATCAATGCGGAAGATCCGTACAGCGATTTCCGTCCATCACCAGGGAAAATCACGGAACTGAATATTCCGGGAGGTCACGGAATCAGAGTAGATACGCACGTTTATTCAGGCTATACGATTCCGTCTAACTACGATTCTATGATTGCTAAATTGATTACAACGGCTCAAACCAGAGAAGAAGCCATTGCAAAAATGAAACGTGCTTTGGAAGAATTTTATATTGAAGGTGTGAAAACAACGATTCCTTTCCACAGACAGTTAATGGAAGATGAAAACTATCTTGCCGGAAATTACACCACAAAATTTATGGAAGATTTTGTGATGGACAGAAAGTACGAGAATAATTAAATATAAAGACCTTACAAATTTGTAAGGTCTTTTTTATTGCTTATTTTTGTTAAAAATAAAGTTATGCTTATTACAGAGAAAACCTCACAATATTTCATAGACCTCGAAAACCAGTTCGGTGCACACAATTATCACCCGCTTCCTGTTGTTTTAGACAAGGGAGAAGGAGTTTTCGTTTGGGACGTAGAAGGAAAAAAATATTACGATTTTTTGTCAGCTTATTCTGCCGTTAACCAAGGACATTCTCACCCGAAAATTGTAAATGCTTTGGTCAATCAGGCACAAAAATTAGCTTTGACTTCAAGAGCGTTTTACAATTCAAAATTAGGAGAATACGAGAAAAAAATTACTTCGCTTTTCGGGTTTGATAAAGTTTTGCCAATGAATTCTGGAGCAGAAGCAGTGGAAACCGCTGTAAAACTTGCCAGAAAATGGAGTTATGAAGTAAAAGGAATTTCAGAAAATTCTGCGAAAATAATCGTTTGTGAAAATAATTTCCACGGAAGAACAACCACGATTGTTTCCTTTTCCAATGACCCCGATGCAAATCAGAATTACGGACCATTCACACCGGGATTTGTGAAAATTCCGTACAACGATTTGAATGCTTTGGAAGAAGTTTTGAAATCTGATGCTCAAAATATTGCAGGATTTTTAGCAGAACCAATTCAGGGAGAAGCTGGAGTTTACGTTCCGGACGAAGGTTATCTGAAAGGTGCTTCTGAATTGTGTAAGAAATACAACGTTCTTTTCATCGCCGATGAAGTTCAGACCGGAATTGCGAGAACCGGAAAACTTATCGCTTGTCATCACGAAAATGTGCAACCCGACATTCTGATTCTAGGAAAAGCACTTTCGGGAGGAATGTATCCTGTTTCTGCGGTTTTGGCAAATGATGAAATTATGAACGTAATAAAACCCGGACAACACGGCTCTACTTTCGGCGGAAATCCTTTGGCGTGTGTAATTGCAACCGCAGCTTTAGATGTTGTGATTGATGAAGATTTGTCGGAAAGAGCCGAAGAATTGGGAAAATTGTTCCGTTCTGAAATTGAAAAAGCGATTGAAAAAACGGATTTGATTACCAAAGTTCGTGGAAAAGGTTTACTGAATGCAATTCTCATCAACGACACTCCAGAAAGTTCCACAGCGTGGAATATCTGCTTAAAGCTTCGTGACAACGGACTTTTAGCAAAACCAACGCACGGAAATATTATTCGTCTTGCTCCGCCTTTGGTGATTACCGAAGAGCAGATTTTGGATTGTGTAAGAATTATTGAAAAAACAGTTTTGGAGTATAAAAATTAAAATTTGAAAATATCAGTTGTCATCAATACGCTCAATGCAGAGAAGCATTTGCGTGAAGTTCTGGAATCTGTCAAAGAATTTGATGAGATTATCATCTGCGATATGCACAGTGAAGACAATACGGTAAAAATCGCGGAAGAATACAACGCCAAAATAATTCTGCACGAGAGAACAGGTTTTGTAGAACCGGCAAGAAATTTCGCGATTTCGCAGGCGGAAAATCTGTGGATTTTACTGTTAGATGCCGATGAAACTGTCAACAATGATTTGAAGAATTTTCTTATAGAGAATACTTCAAAAAATCCTGATATTGCTTGTTTCGCTATTCCCAGAAAGAATTATTTTTTAGGAAAACTGATGCGTTCTGCATATCCAGATTACGTGTTTCGGTTTTTCAAAAAAGACAAAGTTTTTTGGCCTGAATTCATTCATTCTGCACCGAAAATCGACGGAAAGATTTTTAAAATAGATTCCCGAAAAAAAAATTTGGCAATGGAACATCTTGCCGATGATTCCGTTTC
>CAZHFE010000109.1:0-4592 GCA_964532055.1 uncultured Kaistella sp.
TTCATGTTTTTTCTGATGATTTCTTCGGTTTCTGCAATGGTAGAAATTGGTTTTGTGAGAACAGTTTCAGATTTCCTTTTTCTTCGCTGTTTCGTTCTTTTTCTTACTAACAAAAACAGCGAAAGAAGTGCGGTTACTAAAGCAAAATTCCCGATAACAATTTTCCAGTTGATTCCGTTTCGTTCCTTTACTTTCAGCGTTCTAGTTTTTAAAACAGGCGTGTTTACGGTTTCTAAAACGGTATTGGTATATTCGTTTACTTTTTCTATCGTGGTTTTTGCATCGGCAATCTGTTCCGCAGTTTTTACATTCAGCGCGATAGATTTTTCGCCTAATTCAATATATTTTTGTTGTTCGGGATCAAAGAATGAAAAGTCCTCGAAATTGATTAAAATCTCACCCGGTTTTTTAGGAATCACGACATAATCTGCTGAAATATTTCCAAAAAGATTATTCTTCTGAGGAATGATTTTCTCGGTAATTTTCGGCGGATAAGAAATGTAATTTTCAGATTCAAGGATTTTCGGTAATTGCAGCGTTCCGAAGTTTCCTGTTCCTGAAATTTTCAGCGTTACATTTATCGGTTTTTCAATTTCTGAAATTTTATCAGCATCATTTTTAGATACCGATAAATCAAAATTTCCTACAGCGTTTTTAAAACTTTCGGGCATTCCTTCCGGTAGTTTTTTCACATTCAGTTTCACACTGTTTGATTTGATTTTGTTTTCAGCGGAAATCGAAGCAAAAACGGGATTGATGAGAATATTACCCGATTCAGACGGGAAAATAATGTAGGTTGCGATAACCTGAGAATTCATTCCGCCGGAAGATTCTATTTCAGATTTTGTGTTGCTTATTGTTTTGAAATGCAGGTTTTTTTGCTGCGGAATTTTGATGTTTCCTACTTTTCTGAAATTCCCGTAATCACGGCTGTATGCACGTAGAACGGCAACTGTGGATTCGTCTTTGTAAAGCACTTTATCCTGAATTTCAAGATTGAGATATACTTCATCTCTTTCGTTATTTACGGCAAGCGATTTTTTTTCGGCTTCACGAACATTGATGTCGAAAGGTTCTGTTTTATAGATTTTTCCGTTTACGGTAACAAGTACAGAACCGAATTTTATTTTGCCACTTTGTTTTGGCGTGAGAACCAATTGATAAACCATTTGATTTACCACATCGCCTTTTTTGGCATCTAAAACAATTGTGTTTTGTTCAGAAGCTGTTCCTATGATTTCAAATTTTGACAAATCGGGCATTCTGAGCGGCGTTTGCTGCTCCATATTTTCACCGCTGATTTCCAGCAAAACATTTAAGGTAAATTTCTGATTGATTTTGGCTTCTTTCACATCAGAAACCTCTAAAGTTACCTGACTGTATGCAAACAGTGCGGTGAATAAAAATAATATGTAAGATATTTTTTGTTTCATTACCAATCCTTATCGTTGCTTTGCGGCATTGAATAGGAGTTTTTGTTGAGAATCCTTTTTGCTGTTTCCCGTTCTTTGTTTTCTACTCTGTTTAAAATGGCATCTTCTAAATCTTTCGGCAGATTGTCTTCATTGTTATTGTTTTTTTGTTCCGGTTGTTTTCCTTGTTCTCCTTCACCGGTATTTTGCTGTCCGTTTCCTTGTTCATTTTTCGGGGTATTTGTTTTATCTTTTCCTTTATCCTGCTCGTTTTTATCCTTATTATTACCGTCGTTTCCGGAATTACTTTTTTGGTTTTGCTGTTTTTGTTGTTCTTGTTGTTCTTTGTCTTTCAGCATGGCAATTTGATAATTCTTTCGAATGGCTTCATTATAAGGATCTTGCTTTAGTGCCTTTTTATAAACTTCTGCGGCTTTTTCCGGTTGGTTGGTTTTTACATGTGCATTTCCCAGATTGTAGAGTGCAGCTACTTTATCTGAGGTAGTTTTTGAAGATTTTTCCGCTTTTTGAAATTCGGCTTTTGCCTCTTCAAACTTTGCGCTTTTGTACAGTGCATTTCCTAAATTGTAATGTGCTGTGAAATCCTGACCATTCACTTTTGCAGCTTCTGCGTATTTTGAAGATGCGGATTCATAATTTTTCTGGTCAAATTGGCGATTTCCTTTATAGATGAGCGTGTTGTAATTTTCCTGTGCAGAAAAAAATACAAAACCTGCAATTATTAAAAGTGCTGAAAAAAAGGCATCTGTGTTCATTGCTGCAAAATTATTCCTTTAATTGTTAAGATGAATAAGTAATATTGTTAAATTTGGGTTAAAATCTAGTGAAACACTTGATTTTTAGTTAAATATCACAAAAATTTCAGATTAAATATTAAATTCCCTTTTCGGATTGAATAGAAAAATCAGCAGAAAGAAAAAGATAGAAACCGCCAGAAAATATTGATAATAATGAACGGCGTTTTGTGATTTCACAATAGTTTCCGTAGAAGCAATGCTTTTTTGAAGTTCAATGTGGATTTTTGATGCAGCTTGGTCTAAATTATTTCCGTCAATATAGATTCCGTCGGTTTCGTCTGCAATATTTTTCAGTGCCATAACTTGTCTTTTAGAAATCACGGTTTGTCCCGACATATCGGTTTTGTAACCCATTAACTGACCGAAAACATATTCCGGAATCGGTGCACCTTCTTCTGTACCAATTCCTACAGTGATTACCGACATTCCTTCATTTTTCGCTAATCTTATTGCGGCTTTTTCGTTGCTTTCGTTGTCTTCGCCATCACTTAGAAGTACTACTTTTCTTGCACCTTTCGAGATATTTTTGAATTTGTCTGCAGCAGCTTCCATTCCGTTCAGAAAATCTGTTCCCTGCACTTTTATTGCTCCGGTTTCGATTCCGCCGATGTAGGTTTCTGCCGCCGAAAAATCTGTTGTTAAAGGCATTATAGAATTGGCTTCACCTGCAAATATCACAATTCCCACTTTGTCGTTGGTCATTTTGTTCATGGTCTGAATTATGATGTTTTTGGCTTCTTCTAAACGATTCGGTTGTACATCTTGAGCATTCATAGAGTTGGAAACATCGAGCAGAAAAATCACGTTACTTAGTTTTTGGCGAGATTTTACTTCTTCTGAACCGGCGAGTAAATCTGTGATTGATAAAACTAAGAACAGTATTGCAATAAGATACAAAACGGGAAAAATTTTAGAAAAAGCTGAATTTTTTTCAAAAAGAGATTTCTGAAATTTCTCGTCTGCGAAAATATTTTTCCTGTACTTTTTCCATTTAAGATAATTGATCATAAAAATTCCAAACAGCGGCAGAAGCAGCAGCAAAAGTAAATACCAATAATTATCTATATACCAATTCATCACCCAACATCAATTATTAATTCAAAAATTTATAAAACACCCAACGCAACAATGCATCGATCAATAAAATTCCTAAAGCAATCCACAAAAAAATCCTGAAATATTCCTGATAATTATAAAGCTTGGTGGTTTTTAAATCAGATTTTTCTAAGAGATTGATTTCGTTATAAACTTCGCGCAAACTTTGGTTAGAAGTTGCCCGGAAATATTTTCCTCCAGTGGTTTGTGCAATTTCACGAAGTACGGGTTCATCTATTTTCACTTCAACTTCATTAAAAACCAAATCTCCGAAAAAATCAATATTTATAGGCATCAAAGCATAACCGTTTGTTCCGATTCCTATGGAGTAAACTTTGATTCCGTTAGATTTTGCGAGTTGTGTGGCAACTTGTGGCGGCATTGCATTTTCTATCGTATTCACACCATCGGTCATTAAAATAATGATTTTCGATTTTGCTTTACTGTTTTTCAGATGATTTACGGCGACAGAAAGTCCTTCACCAATCGCAGTTCCGGGTTGCAATTCGAGTGTGTTGAGATTTTCTAACTCATCAATAACTACGGTATGGTCAGAAGTTACGGGAACTTTGGTAAACGCTTCACCGGAATAGGCAACCAAACCGATTCTGTCTGTAGGACGCTGATTCACGAAGTCTATGGCAATTTTTTTCAACGCAGTTAATCGGTCAGGTTCTAAATCTTTTGCCAACATACTGAGCGAAACATCTACGGAAAGCATAATATCAATTCCCTTGCTGTCGTCATTATCCTGCGAAATACTGAAAGTTCTGGGACGAGCCATTGCAATAATCAATGCGGAAAGAATAAGGTACTTAGAGATTTTCAGCAGAAACAGTACAAAAATAATGCTGCTGTTTTCCTGCATATTTTTGGTGGTAGGAACTTTTATCCCTTTTCTTTTTTTCTTCCGTAAATCTAAAATCAATAGCGGAATGAATGCCAGAAAAAGCAGCAAAAACCAATGACTGTAAAATTCAAAATGGGTGAAAATATTAAACATCTTTCCTTAAGTTTTCGAGTTCGAGGTCTTTTACAGAATGTTTCACAAATTCTTTTATCTCGTTGAAATCCTTTTCCATTGTTTGCTGGCCAGGAAAGGTTTTGGCAAATTTCACCAAATCACCGCGTAAGAAAATTTCTTCTACTGTCTTTTCGTTTTTTGGCGAAATGGTGTTGTTCAGTTTCATCACGTCAATCAAATCTTCGGTGAGCAGAACATCTGCAGGAATGCCGTATTGTCGGGTAATGAAGTTTCTGGAAATGT
>CAZHFE010000110.1:0-4357 GCA_964532055.1 uncultured Kaistella sp.
AAAAAATCGAGGAAAAGAAAAAAGTAGAACGCTCACTTTGGCTGAAAATCGGACAGCGCGTAAGAATTTCTGGCTCTACTTCTGTTGGAACGATTGAGGAAATTAAGAAAAATAAAGTAGTGGTGAATTACGGAACTTTTAAGACGACAATTGATGGTGAGGAGTTAGAGAGGGTTTGATTTTAAATCTCAATGAAAAAAAGCGGCCTTAATAAGACCGCTTCTCTTTTATTATTAGAACTGAATTTTATTTCTTCAATTCTTCCAGAAACTTGTCGTGTGAGATTTTGGTTTCTTTTTTCTTAGATTTTTCCAGAATCACATTTTTCAGTTTTGCCATTGCTACTTCAGAAGAAATCTGTCTTACCTGATTTTCATCTTTCAGCATTTCTACAGCATATTTCTGTACTTCTTCGTTTGGCAGATGATGAATTCCGTACATTGCCAATTGATTTCTCACCAGTTGCTCTGCTTGCGCCAAAACATCTGCATAATCCAGTTTAATATCGTTATCGTTCATCAGTTTCCCTTCTATAATCTGGTATTTAATCTGATTTTTTTCAGCTTCAAAAATTTCTTTTGCCTGATTTTCGTCTTTAATATTTTCATTGCTGAAAACCAGCCATTTCAGTAAAAACGCTTCCGGAAGTTGTACTTTTTCTTTGTCAATAATCTGCTCAAGGATTTTATTCACGAAATGTACATCTGCATTCTGCTGGAAATATTCGTCTAATTCGGCTTTTACTCTTGCTCTCAGTTCTTCTTCAGATGTTATAATGTCTTGTCCGTAAACTTTATCAAACAATTCCTGATTAAGTTCTGCCGGATTCAATCCGTAAAAATCTTTTACAGTTACTTCTATTTCATTGTGGTGAAGATGTTCTGTTTCCTCTTTGCTGAAACCCAATTCTTTTGCCAAATCTTCGTTGGATTGCAGTTCTTCTTTAGAAACTCTTACCGACTCATCGTTTTTCAAAGATTTTACCAAACCGAATGCTGCTTTTTTTTCTGCATCAATGGTTACATTTTTCGGGTGATGATGATGTTCACCTTCCGCATCTTCTTCCACGATTTGATTTATTTCCAAAGCAATGTAAGAATCTTTCCCAATTTTTTCTTGCGGAATCTGCTCTGCAAAACGCTTCTGCATATTTTCTACAGACTGGCTGATTTCTTTGTCAGATGCTTCTATTTTGTAATGAGGCGCTTCATATTTTGATAAATCAACAGTGAAATCCGGTTCATAACCCACTTCAAAACCAACGGAAAGCTGCTCTGCATTATGATTGAAATCATCTATCGGTTGCGGAACAGGTTGTCCCACTAATCTCAGTTTATTATCGTTGATATAATTATTGATTGCTTCAGAAACTTTTTTATTGATTTCTTCAAATGCAATTCCTGCTTCGTATTGCTTTTTCACCATGCTCAACGGTACTTTTCCTTTTCTGAATCCCGGGATTTGTGCGTTTTTTGCATAACTGATAAGCTGCTTTTCAACATTATCTTTGTAATCTGCTTTATCTAAGGTAACCGTAAGCAAAGCACTTACTTCATCATAATTTGTCGCTGTAACGTTCATTATTGTTTAAAATTTTAGGTTGCAAAAATAGCAATTTATTAGCAATTCTGAAAGCGATTTTTAAACTGCAAAATACCTCTTGTTTGTGAACTGAAAATTATAACTTTAAAATGATGAAATTTAATCCTTAACAAATTGACTTTTCGCTTATTTTGTGATTATTTTAACACCCGTCAATTTATAAATCTATTAGTTTTAAGTAACTTTACACCGCCAAATTTTTCGGCAAAACGCTCCGCTTTTTTATGTATAATATTATGGAATTTTATAAATATCAAGGAACAGGAAACGATTTTGTGATGATAGACAATCGCGACCTGCAATTCCCGAAAACCAAAGAAATTATAGAGAAACTTTGCAACCGTCGCTTCGGAATCGGTGCAGACGGATTAATTTTACTGGAAAATGACGATACTTCCGATTTCAGAATGGTGTATTATAATTCAGACGGAAACGAAAGCACAATGTGCGGAAACGGAGGAAGATGCATTGTTTCTTTTGCCCATTTTCTGGATATTTTTGAAGACAAAACCACTTTTACAGCCATTGACGGACTGCATGAAGCGGAAATCAAAAACGGAACAGTAAAACTGAAAATGATTGATGTAAATTCCATCAGCAAAGACGGCGAAAATTCTGTACTGAATACAGGTTCGCCACATTTCGTAATGTTTGTCGATAATGCTGCAAACTATGATGTTTACAAAAACGGTAACGAAATCCGAAATTCTGCGACTTACAAGCAGGAAGGAATCAATGTGAATTTTGTGGAACAAATCTCCGAAAACGAAATCTTCGTGCGAACTTACGAACGCGGCGTAGAAGACGAAACACTAAGCTGTGGAACGGGAGTTACTGCATCTGCTTTGGTTTTTCTGAAAGATAAAAATCAGGATTCAGTTTCGGTAAAAACTTTGGGCGGAACGCTGAAAGTCTATACCAAACAAAACGAAAATTCTTTCGTGAATATTTGGTTAGAAGGTGCTGCAAAACAAGTATTTAAAGGGAAAATAAAAATTTAATTCTTGGCTCTTGATTTTAATAAAAAATAAAAATTTATGAAAAAAGGTTGTTTGGTTTTTTCCGTGATGATCATGCTGATTTTCTTAATCGGCGGATTTTTCGGGTTAAAATTCTATACAAAATATTACGGAAACAATGTGGAAAAAGAAGGTTATGTCTTAATTCCTCATACCGCAGATTTCAATTCCATTCTCGATTCTGTTTCGGCTTATCTTAAAAATAAAGAAGCGTTTGCAGAGGTGGCAAAAAGCAAAAATATGAACCGATATTTTCACGCCGGTCGTTATCAAATCAAATCGGGTGCAAACAATACCGATTTGGTGAATATGATTAAAGCCGGAAACCAAACCGAAAACACGTTCAGAATTGGGGATTTTTTTACAGTTTATCAAATGGTAGGAAAAGTGGCAAAAAAAACCGAAGCCGATTCAATGAAATTCGCAACAGACTTAAATAAAATTGCAACAGAAAAAGGTTTTACCAATGCCGAAGATTTAAAAATATATTTCTTTATCGATACTTATAACTTTTTCTGGACAGTGACTCCGAAAGAATTTTTTAAAAAATTTGAAGACGAATACAACACTTTCTGGACTTCTGAAAGACAAGAAAAAGAACGTAACACGGGTTTACCTAGAAATCATATTTATGCAATGGCTTCACTTGTTTACAAAGAAACCGGCGGAAAACCCGACGAGATGAAAACCATTGCAGGATTGTATATGAACCGCTATAAAAAAGGAATGAAACTGCAAAGCGACCCCACTGTAATTTATGCAGTATCAAAAGCAAACGACTTCAAAGATGCGCCTATCAAAAGGGTTTTGTACAAACATCTGAAAGAAAATTCGCCGTACAACACTTATGCGAATGCCGGAATTCCACCGGGACCAATCTGTATTGTTGATAAAAATTCGGTTGATGCGGTTTTGAATTATGAAAAAAATAATTTCATCTATATGTGTGCAAATCCCGACAAATTCGGGTTTCACAAATTCACCGACAATCCTGCAGAACACGAAAGAAATGCAAAATATTATCAGCAATGGCTGAATTCTAAAAATATCACCAAATAAATTTTAACTTATTTTAGGGTTTTTAACATTAATTTAAACACGTATTTAATTTAACTAAAGCAGAAAAAAAACATCTGTAATTATAGCAAGATAGATATATGACACATCAAATTGAGATTTCATCAATCATCAGAAAAAAAGCATTGGGATTGGTTTTTGTTTTGGGAGCTTTAAGTTTGGCTTTCGCACAGCAAAAAGTAAACATCTCCGGAAAAATTACCGATAAGCAAAACCAAGCCGTTCCTTATGCATCGGTAACTTTCAGCAGCAAAGCCAACAAACTTTTCAGCGATGCTGCATTAACAGACGAAAAAGGAGAATACAAACTCGCTCTCATTCCGGGAAATTATGATATTATTATTGAAGCCATCGACTTCAAAAAACATACTTCAAACAAGGAAATTTCTTCCTCAGGAAATCTTGGAAGTATTTCTCTTGAACCCGAAAGTGAAAAAACACAAGATATTCAGGGAGTAGTCATTACGGCTCAAGCAACAAAACCTTACCGCGTAGAACTAGATAAAAAAGTGTATGATCCTTCTCAGGATTTGGTAAGCAAAGGCGGAAATCTGCAAGATGTGCTGAACAATGTTCCATCGGTTTCTGTAGATACAGACGGAACGGTTTCTATGAGAGGTTCGTCAAACGTGAAATTCCTCATCAACGGAAAACCTTCT
>CAZHFE010000111.1:0-4263 GCA_964532055.1 uncultured Kaistella sp.
TGTATAGAAAATTTGGTAGTTACCATAGTTCTATGTTAGCAGAAGTTTTTATTTTTCTGTATCTAGTTTATAAGAAGTTAAAGCGTTATTCATTTCATTTTTTATTGAAATCAAATTTTCCTTATGATGGTTTAATTGTTTAATAATTTCATCAAATAAAATAGAAGATTCTCTAATTTCTTCCAAAATATCTGTAACATTTAGATTTTTATAATGTTTAATTAAAACCTCATTCAAAATTAATCTGTTGAAGTCATATAAATCTTTTAATGTTTTATTTTCTTCACTAAGTTGATGAAAATCATACAAATGTGTACTAAGTTTTTCTAAATCTTCAGCAGGAATTCCAGTGTCTGTTCTTATGGTTAATTTTGCCAATAAATTTAAAATATTGCTACACATATTTTTAAATTTCACTTTTCGTTCATAATCAAAATTCTGAGCTTTTTCAAACATTTTCCATAATTCATTTATTTGCATATTGAAATAATTGATTTCTAGTGAAATTTTATTGAAAGTATCAACTTTTGAATCTCCATATTTCTGGACAAAAGATTGAAAATAATCTTCATTTTTTAATAATTCATCTAATCTTTCAAAACTTTTGTTTGGTGCAAACGTAATAATTGAAAATCAAGATTATTAGTATTATATAACGTTATAATTTCATTCAAATTCTGGATTGTTCCTTCTGCGTGAGAAATTGAAGAACTAACAAGATTGTCAAAATTTCTCATCCTATTCTCAGTTTCCTGTGCTTTTAATTCAGTAGATTTTTTCTTTTCATTTCGAATTGTAAGATAAAAAACCAATAAAGCTGTTCCGCTACCAATTAAAGTGCTTAAAAAATTTTGAAGAAATTCTTTGTCTGTTAAAAAAGTAATTATTTGATACACAGTTCTTTACTTCATTGAATGTAGTCCAATGGTGTTTCCCTCTGTGTCCATTACAACTGAACAAAATCCGTAATCTCCGATTGACATTTTCGGATTTAGAACTTTACCGCCTGCACTTTCAACACGACTTTCTTCAACTGAACAGTCATCACAAGCAAAGTAAACCAATGTTCCGCCTGCACCGGGTTTCATATCTTGCATTTTTACTAATGCACCGCTAATGTTTGGCTCTCCTTCTGCCCAAGCAAAACTTACCATTTGCATATCCCCAAATTCTGACGACATTGGAAGTTCGCTCAATTTAGTTTGCAATACTGTTTCGTAGAATTTTTGAGCTCTGCTCATATCATCTACATAAATTTCTACCCAAGTAAATGGGTTTTTAGCTTTTGTTGTCATTTTTATTTGTTTTTAAATTATTGTCTTAAAATTTTTCTCATTTTTTTTCCCTTTGCCAATTCGTCAATTAGTTTGTCTAAATATCTTGTTTGTTTTGTCAAAGGATTTTCAATTTCTTCAATTCTGTAACCGCAAATTACGCCTGTAATCAGTTGTGCTTTGGGGTTTAATGTTGCTCTTTCAAAAAACGTTTCAAATGTAACTTTTTCGTCAATGAGTTTTTGCAGTTTCTTATTGTCAAAGCCTGTCAGCCATTCAATAACCTGGTGTAATTCTTCAACTGTTCTGCCTTTGGTCTGCACTTTTGTTACATAATGCGGATAAACAGAACCAAAAACCGTTTTTGCAATTCGGTCGTTATGTTTTTCTGTTTCTTTCATCAACTTTAAAATTATGAAACTATCGTTCTGTTTTTGGTTCTTGTTTCCGCATAAAATCATAAGCACCAATACGCAAATTGATTCCGTGTTCCAAATAGGCTTTCATAAAAGCAAGGAAGTTTGCCCAACCTTCCGTGTTGCCACCAAACCATTTTAGGTTTTCTTCGGTTAGTTCTTTTTCGCCTTCCGTTACTCTAACCACAACAGATTTGTCTAGCTGTTCTTCTAATTTAATTGTTACGGTTGTTTCGTTATCCCAAACAAAAGAGATAGATTTATTTCTTTCAATTTTAATGTTGTTCACAACGCATTTATATTCCGGAAATTCGCCCCACGTCCAAAATATTTCTTTCCCTTCTTCGAGTCTTCCCGAACTTTCAGAAATGAAATATTGTGTCATTTTTTGAGGATTAACAATACTTTTAAAAACTTCCTCAATTGGTTTTTGAATTTGTATGGCTGTTTTTATTGTAAGTTTCATAAATATTATTTGTATTTATCGTTCAGTCCAACCCCTTGTAAAATCATTGGTTTTATTTTTCCTAAGCGGCTCAGTTTTGTTGCTTCCTGTTTTGCTTCGTTAATATACACGATGTATTCCTTTTGTTTACCCGGTGCCAGCTTTTCAAAATTCGCTTTCAGGCTTTTATCTTTTTTCAATTCATTCATCAGCAATTCGGGAATAGGCAAAGGTTTGAATTTTTCAGGCTGTATTTTCAGCCCTTTCTTTTCTATTTCTATCACCTCTTTTATATACTCAAAAATTTTATTTTCATCAATTTCATCTTTGGAAGTAAAACGCCATTGACGTAATGATTTGGTTTTGCCTTCTTGTGCATTGACCAATACTTTGTATTTATCTTTCAGGAAAACACCGTTGTAAAACCATATCGTAAAATAATTCTTGAAACCCCCATAGCTAACTACATTTTTACCGTTGTATGTAAAAACTTCCGAACCCCATTTTACAGATTTTTCTAAAGGCATTTCGGAAATGATATTTGCCAGCATTTCCAATTCCTCCGTCCATTTATTATTGTTTTGCATTGCTGTTCCTCTTTATAGATTACGCTTTTTTGTTCGTATAAAAATCATTGCAATTGCAGTTGTTACAATTCCCATAACTAACGCACCAATAAGTCCTTGAATAACATAATTTTGGAAATTGAATTGTGCTTCTGCCTCTGCTGTCGTTTTGAAATACCCCAACTCAACTGAACGTTTAATTACGTTTGGAAAATATTCGGGTGTAATAACATACGAAGTTATCCATTGTGTTAGCGGACTAATTAATGCAATGAAAACAGACAAAATAATTCCCGAAAAGAGTCCTTGTTTGTAGTTCATTTGTCCGTCATAGAAGTTTTTCTTTTTGTCCTTTAAAGCCATTACCATTACGATAATTGCAGGAATCGCAAAAAGATTTGTCAAGTAAAGGTGATAGTCAATGTATTTTCCGTGCAGTCCGCTTAGTTTTTCAAGCAACATCCAAAGTAAGCCAACCACACTAAAAATGATTGCCCATTTGATTTCAATTTTGATATTTTTCATTTTTCCTATTATTAATTACGTTTCAAATTTACACTTAATTTCTGTCGGTGGTGTGTCGTCCTAAAATTGTGGCTAACGGAAAAAGTATTGGCGAAGTGCGGGCAAAAATGAACGAAAAGTTCAGTTTCAACCAAACGAAGTAAATGCTTTTTCAATGGAACTAAATTATTAAAAAAATGTGGAATTGAAAAGCAGTTGCGACAAAATTTTACAAAAAGTTCAACTTATATTTTCACCCCGCATTCTATGTTAGCTGAAGGCTTTGTATACCTTTATTAGTTTACTTTCTTTTCCATTTTGAATTATATTCTCTTTAACTTTTAGCCAAGGCATTCTCCATCTCTCGTAACCAGTATAAACAGTTTCCCATTCCGTTTTATGTGGTTTTTGTAAGAGTGTTTTATAAACCTTATTATTATTTACAAGTTGTAAAATTCTATATTCACCTTTGATTATTCCAACTACACTTTTGTAAAAAAATTCTACTAATTCATCAGATTTTGCAGGAAAGAATTGACACCAAATATAATCTGTGGACAAGTGAAGTTCATCCTCATTTTGTAAATTTAGTTCAATTTCAAAATCAACTCCATTTTGTTTTGGTATATCCATTGACAAATCAACATTTTCATCATCGTAATTTATTTTCATAATTAATTCAGGAAAATGATTTCGGATTTCCATAAAAATTTTTTCAGCAATTTCAAAGCAACTTGAATTTCAGTTCATTTAATGTGCATTTTGGTAAAGCTTTCAGCTAACTCTTGAATTTACGAAACTTTTACCAACAACCATATAACTTCGGTAAATCTTTGTTTATTGATAATCAAATATATATTCATTTTCAAACGACTACAAACGATAATAAACAATTCTTTACCGACTATTTTTTACAATCCGCCGAATCTTTGCACCAGAGATTTGAGAAAAAACAGTGATGCTCATTTCTGATGTTTAATTAAAAATTGTAAAGTTATGTCACTAAGAAACAAAGTTACCCTAATCGGTAGAACAGGAAAAGAAGTAGAAATCGTAAA
>CAZHFE010000112.1:0-4225 GCA_964532055.1 uncultured Kaistella sp.
TTGACTTTCAAATCAAGAAAGACAAAGATAAGTTTTTTATTTATGATTTGGTGCGCAAATCGTGGTTTCTGCTCACTCCCGAAGAATGGGTTCGTCAACACTGGATTCACCATTTTCACTTCACCAAAAAACGGAATCTTTCATCACTCATTCTCGAAAAAAAAATAGAACTGAACAGCACTGCGAAAAGAATTGATTTATTGGTTACGGAAAAAACCTTACCTAAAATTTTGGTGGAATGTAAAGCACCGAATATAAAACTCACCGAAAAAACTTTTGAACAGACAGCAAGATACAACTCGGTAATCGGGGCAGAAAAAATTATTCTCAGCAACGGATTGCAGCATGTTTTTGCAACATTTGAAGAAGAAACTTATTTTTTTGAAAACCTTAAACCCTGAATTACCATCTTTTCTTTCTTACATAAATAAAGGTGAGCAAAGCGATAATTCCCATGATTCCTAAAGTTATGAAATAAGCGTATGGGTGGTGCAGTTCGGGCATGTTGTCAAAATTCATTCCGTAGATTCCGGCGATGAAAGTTAAAGGAAAGAAATACATGGCATAAATAGAAAGCACTTTCATCACCTGGTTTGCTTTTTGGTCGGTCATTGCCAGAAACATAGAAATGAGGTTGGTTATTTGTGTATTCAGGTGCTCGAAATCTGTGGTTACATCTTTCAGTTTGTCTTTTAAATCCGTAGTTGAGGTGTTTTCCAGATTAAGGAGCGTAAATTTTTCTACCCAAACTCCCGACATGTTCAGAATTCTGGCATTCAGTCCTGCTTTTCTTTTCAGCGTATATAAACGACGAATTTGTACAGAACTGTTGGTGTTTTTCAGAAAAATTTCGTTTTCTATCTTATCCGTAATTTCCATAAGGTTTTCTGCTTCATCGTCATAAGATTTCATCACCTTTAAAGCGAGTTGAAGCGCAATTTTCTCTGCAGAAATATTTTTGTTTTCGGTAGCGAAAATTTCTTTTTTTAGCTCGTAAATACTACGGTTTCTCATTCGATGAATGGTGATGATTCTTCCGTTGATGATAAACACACCGAGTTTTGTACTGATGTCGCTGATTGTATTAAGCGTTTTACGTTCTAATTCTGTGTTTTCGCGCATCAGAAAAAACTTCACATCGCCACTTTCTTCATATTTCGGCAGGTGATTAGTATCTGTGGTATCTTCTAAAAAAAGCGGATTGATTTTATACGTTTTGTGCAGAAAATCAAAATCTTCTGCGGTGGGAGATTCCACATCGAGCCATTCGCAATGTTCGTTCCGGAAAATAATTTCTGTAGCCATTAAGCAAAAATAATGATTTTTTTATTCCCGCGTTCAGCAATTTTTTTTCTCATATCTTTGTATGAAAAGGAAATCCTAAAAAAATAAACAAAATTATAGGGATTATGATTTAGGGATTAATCTGAAAAATATTTAAAACGCTAATCTTTAAAACCTAACTCCTAAAAACATAAATAATGAAAAAACTTTACCTTTTTGATTTCGACGGTACGCTGACTTACAAAGACACGATGTTTTTGTTTTTGAAGTTTTATGATTCTGCAAAATTTTCGGTGCAGTTTGCAAAGCATATTCCGCTTTTTGTCTTGGTGAAATTAAAACTTGCCGATGCCGAAAAAGTGAAGAAAAGTTTTATCTCTTCCATTCTGAAAGGTCAAAGTCGAAAGAAAATCGAGGAAAAGTCATTGGCTTTTTTTGAAGAAAACTACCCGAAAATCATCAGAGAAAATGTATTAGATTTTATTAAAAATATAGACAGAGAAAATACGGAATCCTTTTTGGTAACGGCTTCACTCGACATTTGGGTAAAACCGTTTGCTGAAAAGTTTAAGATGACACTTGTTGCAACAAAAGCCGAATTCAAAAACGATATTTTCACGGGAAATTTCGTCGGAAAAAACTGTAATGGAAAAGAAAAAGCTGCCCGAATAAAAGAAGAAATCGGCGGCAGAAAATTTGATAAAATAATTGCTTTCGGCGATACTTCCGGCGACAGACAAATGCTGAATTTTGCCGATGAAAGTCATTTCCGGTTTTTCCACTGATTTTAAAATCTTAAAATTCTATAAGTTCTTCTAAAAAACATAAAATAATGAAAAAATTTTTCTATCTATTTTTCCTTTCGCTTCCTGTGTTGTTTTGCAGCCAGAAGCTGTTTTCTGTTAATTATCAAAGTCAGGCAGATGTGAAAGTGTATGTGGTAAAATATGAAAGTCAGGCAGATTTAAAAGTCTATAAAGTAGGGTATGAAAGTCAGGCAAAAGGAAATGAAGGATTGTGGTTTTTCGTAAAATATCAAAGTCAGGCAGACAAAAATATTTACTTTGTAGATTATGAAAGTCAGGCAGATTTAAAAATCTATTTCGTGAAGTATCAAAGTCAGGCAGGTTGGAAGAATAAAAGTAAACAGGCATTGTTGTATTAAACATCATCAAATTCCTTAAAATTTTATAATCTAGATTTATATGAAAATTTTATGAATCCTCTAAAAAAATATAAAATCTCATTCAATGTCATTAGTATATTGTTGTTTATCTCTTCATTAACACAAAAATCATATTGAGTTGATAATGATTGTGGAGAATATGGAAGTGGATTGATATTTATCTTATTTGGTTGGCTATCAATGATTTCAGGATTTGTTTTTATCTGTTGGGTTGCAAATTTGTTATTGATAATTTCTTGGATAATTCCTTATAAAAATATCAAACTTAAAATTTGGTTTTCCTCTATTTCTACAATTTTAAGTTTGGCATTTTTGTTTTTTGATGAGATAATGAAAAACGAAGCAGGACATTATGGACAAATTACAGGATATGCTTTAGGATATTGGTTGTGGGTTTCGAGTTCACTTTTGTATTTGTTAGCCAATCTTTGGACATGGTTTAAAGAGAGGAATGTTATTGTTGAAAAAGAATAATATTTAAAAATCAAATTCCTTAAAATTTCGTAATTTAGCACCATTGAAAAAGAGAAGATTTCCCAACTATTTTTCACAAAAAATCTATTAAAAAAATGGAAAGAATTTATCTTGATAACGCAGCAACAACACCGCTTTCTCCTGAAGTTATTGACGAAATGGTGGGTGCAATGAAAATCAATTATGGCAATCCGTCTTCAACCCATAGTTTCGGGCAGGAAGCCAAAATCCTTATCGAAAAAGTGAGACGGGAAATTGCAGACGAACTGAAAGTTACTCCTGCGGAAATTATTTTTACGTCCTGCGGAACGGAATCTAACAATATGATTATCAAATCCTGTATCAATCATTTGGGAGTGGAGCGCATCATCACTTCTCCGATGGAGCACAAATGCGTTGCAGAAACAGTTTTGGATATGAAAAAAAGAAGGGGAGTGGAAGTAGTTTATCTTCGTCCCGACCAAAAAGGGGATTTCGATTTAGCGAAACTTGAAGAAATTTTAAAAATCTCAGAAAAGAAAACTCTGGTAACATTGATGCACGCCAATAACGAAACCGGAAATCTTTTAGACCTCAAAAAAACCGCGGAAATCTGCAAATCAAACAACGTTCTTTTCCATTCAGATACGGTGCAGTCAATGGCACATCTTAATTTAGATTTTTCTGAAATTCCGATAGATTTCGCTTCTTGCAGTGCGCATAAATTTCACGGTCCGAAAGGAAGCGGATTTGCTTTTGTGAGAAAATCAAGCGGGTTAAAAGGCATTATTACAGGCGGTCCGCAAGAAAGAACTTTAAGAGCCGGAACGGAAAATGTGTGCGGAATTGTCGGTTTAGGAAAAGCCCTTGAACTTTCTCTAAAGAATATGGAAAACTATTCCAATCATATTAAGGAAATCAAAAGATATACAATTCATCGGCTTTTAAAGGAAATTGACGGTGTGAAATTCAACGGAAGAAGTGCGGAAGAAGATAAAAGTTTATACACGGTTCTCAGCGTTTTGTTGCCGTTCAAAGACCCAATGATTGGTTTGAAACTTGATATGAAAGGCATTGCAATTTCTCAGGGAAGTGCATGTTCATCGGGAGCATCTAAACCGTCAATGGTGATGATGATGCTTCTAAATGAAGAAGAAATAGAAAACTGTACACCACTCAGGATTTCGTTCAGCCATTTGACGACCAAAGAAAATATCGATACGCTTGTTGATGCTTTACAAGAAATTTCGGAATCTTTTGCAATAGAAAAAACGAATGTTGAGCATAGATGAATCAACAATA
>CAZHFE010000113.1:0-2625 GCA_964532055.1 uncultured Kaistella sp.
CTTCGGAAATCTGCATCAATTGCCATTGCCGCAAATTGTGATTTCCCAATTTTTCTTTCTACATAAGGACCAATTACAAACGGACCGATTCCTAAATTCAGTTCGGTTAAAGCCAATTCAGCATCTTTCACAGCGAAGCAATAATCTGCTCCACAAGCAATTCCTACACCGCCTCCTGTTGTTTTTCCCTGAATACGAACTACCACGATTTTTCCACAGGTTCTCATCGCATTCAACACTTTTGCAAAACCACCAAAGAATTTTTTTGAAGTTTCTAATTCTTCTATTTCTAACAATTCATCAAAACTTGCACCTGCACAAAAAGCTTTTTCTCCTGCTGATTTTATCAAGATTGCTTTTACTTCTCTTTTTGCTCCTTCATCTAAAATGGTTTGAGCGAGTTTTTCTAAAATATGTCCTGGAAGTGAATTGCTTTTCGGTGTTCCGAAAGTGATTTCGGAAATATTGTTTTTTAATTCTGATGTTACGAATGTGTCCATATTTTTAAAATCAAAAAATTACTTCAGATTGAGTTTCAGTTCTAATTCATCTAATTGATCGTTTGCAATCTGACTTGGTGCGTCAATCATCACATCTCTTCCGGAATTATTTTTCGGAAATGCAATATAATCGCGAATGACTTCATTTCCATCCAAAATCGCAACCAATCTGTCAAAACCGAAAGCTAAACCTGCGTGTGGAGGTGCTCCGTATTTAAAGGCATTCATCAAAAATCCGAACTGTGCTTCTGCTTCTTCTTTCGTAAATCCGAGTAAATCAAACATTTTTGATTGCAAATCTTTGTCAAAAATTCTTACCGAACCGCCTCCGATTTCGTTTCCGTTCAGAACCAAATCATACGCATTTGCTCTTGCTTTTCCGGCATCGGTTTCCAAAAGATGAATGTCTTCCGGTTTCGGCGAAGTGAACGGATGATGCATTGCGTGATAACGAGCGGTTTCTTCGTCCCACTCCAAAAGCGGAAAATCCACAATCCAAAGCGGAGCAAATTCATCGGATTTTCTTAATCCCAATCTGTTGCCAAGTTCCATTCGCAAAGCGGAAAGTTGTGTTCTCACTTTGTGGGTTTCACCACTCATTACAAGCATTAAATCGCCTGATTTTGCATTGAATTTTTCAGCAAATTTCTTTAAATCTTCTTCGGAATAAAATTTATTGACGGAAGAAGTTACAACTCCATCATTTTGGAATTTAATCCAAACCATTCCCGATGCACCTATTTGCGGACGTTTTACCCAATCAATCAGTTCGTCGATTTGTTTTCTGGTGTATTCTGCACAATTTTCAACATTAATTCCTACAACTAATTCGGCATCATCAAAAATTTTAAAATCTTTTCCTTTCACCAAATCGTTTAGTTCGCAAAACTCCATTCCGAATCTGATGTCGGGTTTGTCGTTTCCGTATTTTTGCATTGCTTCATCAAAAGACATTCTCGGAAAATTTTCAAAATCTTTCCCGGTAATATCTTTTAGAAGAGTTTTGGTCATTCCTTCAAATATTTCCAGAACATCTTCCTGCTCCACAAAAGCCATTTCGCAGTCGATTTGCGTAAATTCCGGTTGTCTGTCTGCTCTTAAATCTTCATCGCGAAAACATTTTACGATTTGAAAATATCTGTCCATTCCGCCAATCATCAAAAGTTGTTTGAAAGTTTGCGGCGATTGTGGAAGTGCGTAAAACTGTCCCGGATTCATTCTGCTCGGAACCACGAAATCTCTCGCTCCTTCCGGTGTAGATTTGATGAGAACGGGAGTTTCTACTTCGATAAATCCTTGCTCGGAAAGATAATTCCTTACTTTCTGTGCTATTTTGTGACGGAAAATGAGTTTATCTTTCACGGGATTTCTGCGAATGTCCAAATATCTGTATTTCATTCTCAGTTCTTCGCCGCCATCAGTTTCGTCTTCAATGGTGAATGGCGGAAGTTGAGATTCGTTTAAAATTTTTAAATCGGAAACCAAAATCTCTATTTCTCCGGTCGGGATTTTTGGGTTTTTAGAAGTTCTTTCGATGACGTTTCCTTTTACCTGAATAACAAATTCGCGTCCGAGTTTTTTGGCAGATTCCAAAAGTTCTTTTGAACTTCTTTCTTCATCAAGAACCAATTGTGTAATTCCGTACCTGTCACGCAAATCTATCCAAATCATAAAACCTTTATCACGAATGGTTTGTACCCATCCGGAAAGCGTAACTTCTTCATTCAGATTTTTCAGCGATAGTTCGCCATTGGTATGTGTTCGGAACATAATTTTTTTGTTTCAAGTTTAAGGTTTCAAATTCAATGTTCAAAATATTGAATTTTCGAGTGCAAAGATAATGTTTTGGAGGGAAATTGAAACGGGCGGATTTGAAGTTTTTTGGGTTATAGTAAAAAAAATATCGGAAGAAGATTTATCTAAATTTTATGATTTTTTAAGAGTTATATTGTGAAAATATTATTTAATTTTGTGAAAATCAATAGCAAAATTTTTAATTATGGGAAAAGGAGACCAAAAATCAAGACGGGGAAAAATTACCGCAGGAAGTTATGGTAAAAAGAGACCAAAAAAAACATCTAAACCTGCACCTGTAGTTGTAAAAGCAGAAAAACCGGTAAAGGAA
>CAZHFE010000113.1:2725-4166 GCA_964532055.1 uncultured Kaistella sp.
AAAAACATCTAAACCTGCACCTGTAGTTGTAAAAGCAGAAAAACCGGTAAAGGAAACCAAACCGAAAACCGCACCAAAACCTAAAGCCGAAAAAGCTACTGCTCCGAAAGAAACGAATACAGCAAAACCTAAAGAAACAAAAGCAAAAGAGCCGAAACCGAAGGAAACAAAACCCAAAGCGGCTAAAACAAAAAAAGATGAAGAATAATCTTCATCTTTCTCAATTTCTTTAATTCCTCTTTTTTTAGAGGAATTTTTTATTTCCCGAAATCTTATTTTCCTCCGAGAATATTTCCTAAAATTCTGCCTAAACCGCCGCTTTTATTTTGTGAACCACCTCCTAAAACACTTCCCAAAATATCATTCAAGGGATTTCCTGACGATTGCTGATTATTTCCACCGCCAAGAACACTTCCTATAATATCATTCAAAGGATTGGAAGATTGTGCTGCCTGATTTTGTGTACTTCCTAAAATCCCGCCTAATAAATCTCCTAAACCTCCTGCATTTACGTTGTTCTGTTGTTTTTGGTGACCGATGTATCCCATAATCAGCGGAGCAAGCATTGACAAAACAGGACCGATTTTATCCATCGAAATCCCCGTATTTTGCGAAAGTGAATTTTCTACAGTCGCTTTTTGACCGCCAAAAATATGGTCGAGAATGGAATTTCCCTCTTGTTGTCTTGCTTCGATTTGAGAAGGGTCGTTTAAGATACTTCCGTTATGGTCTCTGTCAAGAGCATTGTTCAGTGCTTCTGCTTCTTTAGCATCTTTTGATTTGTTTTTCAGGTAAGAAATAATCAGAGGTGTTGCAACTGCCAATAAAGCAATTACCTGATTTTTGCTGATGCCGAATTTGTTTTCGGCTTGTTGTGCAACTTGATTTCCGGTGTTTCCTGTAAGTAAGTCTATTAAACTCATAATTTGCATTTTTAATGATTAATAAAATTTAAGGTATCAAACTTAGCAAAAATTATTCCGTAAATTTTTACCGGAATTTAGTTTTTAAAAATCGGCACATTAGAACACGCTTCGCCGAACATCAGCGATTTTACAATGGGTTTCAGTTGTTCTACCAATTCTACATAAGCGTTGTTTGGGATTTCTTCATCACTACAACCTTTTACCAAAACTCTTTTATCTGTTAAATCAGAAAAATCGTGGGTTTGAATTGCGTTGTGCATCAACAAAATTTCCAAATCTTCACGGTTTCCGAAAACGATTTTTTTGGTAACATCAGTAATTTTTGAAGTAATGAGAAAATATGCCCAAAGTGGAACAATAGTATCGGCAGAATTATAAATGTATATAAAAGCATCAGCATAATCTTCTTCATTAATTGCTGCAATTTTTTCTCGAAAATCCTTTTCCTTTAAAATCATTTCTTCCCAAAGAAAATCTTTCAAATCAATCCCGATTCTTTTTCCTTTCGGAACAAG
>CAZHFE010000114.1:0-4100 GCA_964532055.1 uncultured Kaistella sp.
TTTATTGTATACCGCCCTAGAAATTCAGATGAAAGATTTATTTGATGGTGAAATGTTGTAATTTTTTCGTTAATGTTATCAGGAATATAGAAAAATGCAGATAATCAATTTGTTGCGAATCATTGGATGGATTACTTGTTTGGTTAATATTAATGTTTTTATGATGATAGCGTTTTCTATTTAATTTTAAAGCGCTATTTTTGTACTTTATTAAGCAAAAAATGATTAAGAAAATCTTCATTTTAATCGGTTTAATCACCATTTCGGCAATTTATGCCCAAAAAACGTATACCGTGGTAAAAGGTGATAATGCCTACAATATCTCCAAAAAATACGGAATGACTGTTGAGCAGTTGCTGAAAATCAATCCCAAAATAAAAGACGGGAAAATTGCAATCGGCGATGTTTTGAACATCAATAAATCCGTAACAGAAACCCCGAAAAATACAGCAACTCCGGGTTCCAACGAACTCGGCAAAATTACACTTGAACCGAAACAAACCATTTACGGAATCACCAAGCAATACCACATTTCCGAAGAAGACCTCAGAAAACTGAATCCGAATCTGGATTCAAATATGAAAATCGGTAATCAGTTGGTGCTTCCTTTAGCAAACATTAAAAAATACGGCGGAAACCCAAAACCTGCCATAATAGAAACACCTGAAATAAAAACGGAAACACCAAAAACAATTTCTGAAAATCAAGCTGTTGCCGAAGATTCCTATGTTGTGCAGCCGAAAGACAATTATTATAAACTCGGCAGAACTTTTAACATTACGCAGCAAGAACTTTTTGAATTGAATCCAGGATTGGAGCAAAAAGGTTTACAAGGGGGAGATGTTATTAAAATAAAAGGAAACCCAACCAAAGCAAACAATACTCAACCGCAAACTACAACCGAAAATTCTTCGGTAATTAAAAGCACAACAACAACTACCAATACTACTACTTCAAATGAGTATGTAACTTATACGGTGCAAAATGGGGATACTGTTTTTGGGATTTTAAATAAATTCGGGATTTCATTAGATGAATTGATTTCACTGAATCCTGAACTTTCTAATGGTTTGAAAGCAGGAATGGTTCTGAAAATCAAAAAATTAGATGCGGTTTACAGCAAAAAATCCGGTGATGCGCTCAATGTGGCTTTATTGCTTCCGTTTGGTTTTGACAGCAACGAATCAAAATACAGAACACTCGCTTTGGATTTTCTTTCGGGTGCGAAACTCGCTATTGAGCGAAATGTAAACAACGGAATGAAACTCGATGTGAAAGTCATCGACGCAGGAAATGATACCCATTTCAAAAACGCTTTAATCCAGATGAATACACACAATACCGATTTGATTATCGGTCCGTTTTTCAAATCCGGCGTTTTAGAGGTTTTGAATTTCGTGAAAGACAAAAAAATTCCTGTAGTTGCTCCGTTTGCAAATTCTGATGATTTGCTGGTTTACAGCAATCTGATTGTTATAGAAACCAACAACAGGATATATGCAGACCGCATTGTGAAAGAAGTGAAAGACAGCTACAACAACCAGAAAATATACATTGTTTCCGGTGATGACAAAACGATGGCTGATTATCTGAAAGCAGGTATGGAAAAACAACTCAAAAATGCAAATATTATTATTGTAAATTCACCTTCTGATATTCAAAATGATAAAAATATGATGACTGGTCAAGCTGCGCCGGTTATTGCGGTTTTGGCGAGTGAAAACGCAGTTGATAGTGAAGGTTTTGCGACCAAAGTCATTGCACTTACAAAAGAAGTTCAGGGAATAAAAGCTTTTAGCATGTATTATTCGCCGGTTTTCGAGAAACGAACCGATGATTTAAGCGTGGCAAATCTGGTTTATTTAATGGACAGAAAAATAAATACCGACGGTGATTTCGAGAAAGAAATTTTAGCAGCTTTCAAAAGCAAATATTGCAAAACCCCTTCTAAATATTCCGTAATCGGGTTCGATATAATGAATGATATGTTGAGCCGGGAAAACAAAAAAGGTGAAATCTTCAAGCAAATAAATAAAGTACAGACACAGCTTGCCACAAAATTCGAGTTTGAGAAAACCAAAACCGGAGCTTATATAAACAAAGGTTACAGAGTTGTGCGTCTTATCCCTAATTAAAATTTGCTGTTTTAAAAACACGATGAAAAGTAAAGCCAAAATTAAAACAACAGAATAATATATCTCACTGTACAATATGAAAGCACTTGTATTTCCAGGTCAAGGTTCCCAATTTTCAGGAATGGGAAAAGAACTCTACGATTCCCGAAAAGACATCAAAGATTTAATGGAAACTGCCAATGAAATTTTGGGATTCGATATTTTATCAATCATGTTTAACGGCACTGATGAGGATTTGAAAAAAACCGAAGTTACCCAACCTGCGATTTTTATTCATTCTGTTGCCGCTTTGAAAACGGTAAACGGATTTGGAGCAGAAATGGTTGCAGGACATTCTCTCGGAGAATTTTCGGCATTGGTCGCAAATGGGGTGCTGACTTTTGAAGACGGCTTGAAACTGGTTTCGGCGCGTGCAAAAGCAATGCAGGAAGCATGCGATGCAAATCCGAGTTCTATGGCGGCAATTTTGGGATTAGATGATGCTAAAGTTGAAGAAATATGTGCAGCAATTGACGGAATTGTGGTTCCTGCAAATTATAACTGTCCCGGTCAATTGGTGATTTCCGGCGAAACAGAAGCGGTGCAGAATGCTTGTGAAAAAATGAAAGAAGTCGGTGCAAAACGCGCATTACTGCTTCCTGTAAACGGTGCGTTTCATTCACCATTGATGAAACCTGCACAGGAAAAATTGGCAGAAGCTATTAACCAAACCAAGTTTGGAAAACCAACGATGGACGTTTACCAAAACATCACCACTAATGCGGTTTCTGACCCCGAAGAAATTAAGAAAAACCTGATTGCACAATTGACAGGTCCCGTAAAATGGACACAATCTGTACAGAATATGATTGCAAACGGTGCAACAACTTTTGTGGAAGTAGGTCCCGGAAAAACATTGCAAGGTTTGATTAAGAAAATTAACGGTGAAGTTGAGGTTTCATCGGCAATATAAATCAAAAAATAATGGGTAAGATTTTTTCACCCGGAAAATTGTTGCTCACTTCAGAATACGTCGTTCTCGATGGTGCTTTAGCTCTTGCTGTTCCCACAAAATCGGGTCAGGAATTTTTTTATGGAGAAATTGAAGACGGCAATTCTCTCGTTTTTTGGGACGCTTTTCATCAAAACCAACTTTGGCTTCATGCCGAAATAGATTATAAAAACGGAAAAATTTTAGCAACGAATCTTCCCGATGCTGCGGAATTTATTTTAAGCGTTTTAATGAAAGTCAAAGAACTTTCTGTCGTTAAATTTAAAAACGGCGAAACCTATCATTTGAAAACTAGCCTGCAATTTCCTGCCAATTTCGGTTTAGGAAGCAGTTCTACTTTGATGAATAACCTCGGTGAATGGGCAGAAATAGATGCATTTCATTTAAACGAAATTTGTCTCGGCGGAAGTGGTTATGACATTGCCGTTGCAAAAGAAAAATCTGCAGTTCTGTTTCAAAAAACCGAAACTGGAAATTGTATAGAAAAAATTGATTTTAATCCCGATTTCAGAAACGAGCTGATTTTAATTCATTTGAATAAAAAGCAAAACAGCAGAGAAGGAATAAATCTGTATCGTTCCAAAGAAAAATTGCCTGAGTTGATTGATGAGTTTTCTGCATTGACGAGAGCGATTTTGTTATGCAATGACTTAGGAAAATTTTCACAATTTATGGAAATTCATGAGCAAAAACTTTCAGATTTTCTCGGAATCGAAAAACTCAAAGAAAAATATTTTGAAAATTGCCCTGTTTTTGTAAAATCTCTCGGAGCGTGGGGAGGAGATTTTGTGATGAGCCGCAAATTTTCGGGTTTTCGGGAGTACTTTTCAGGAAAGGGATTTTCCTCTGTTTTCGAATACGAAGATTTAATATGTTGACTTTCAATAAAATACAAACGTTAAAATTTTTTGCAAATTCTGATGAATATCAGTATTTTTAAAACATCATTAAAGTCCATTAATGAGTAAATTTGC
>CAZHFE010000115.1:0-4093 GCA_964532055.1 uncultured Kaistella sp.
ATTTTATGAGCCGTAAGCATTTGTCAAAATATCTTCAAAAATATTATTTATTTTTTTTACCTGCAACCGCAATTCTATTTCTCTATGCGTGCAGCAGTACAAGAAAAGTTCCCGATAGTGAGTTTTTGCTTACCAAAAATAATTTTACCTATACAGACGGTAAAATTCTGGCAGATGAAATACCCAATCATGTCAACCAAAAACCCAACAAAAAATGGTTATATTTTTTACCTGTCGGACTTTGGGTTTATAACGGCTCAAATCCCCAATACGATTCCATTTTAACTGAATATATGACGTATCCCAGTGAAATGAGAAATCAGAAACTTCGAGATTCTTTATCTATAAAATTCGGACATCCGGAATATGTGGGGAAAAATATGCTTTTCAGCAGATTCAGGCATAATTTTGGTCAAGCTCCCGTAATTTTAGAGCAGGAAAAAACAGAAAGAAGCGCAACAGCAATAGAGAAATTTTTAATCTATAAAGGTTATTGGGATTCTGATGTAAAATACAGCCATCAATTAGATTCTGCAACCAAAAAAGCAAAAGTAGATTATACAATTACTCACAAAGACCCTACAATAATCAGTGAATATCGGCAGCAAATTTCAGACCCAGAAATCAAAAGAATATACACAGACGACATCAACAAAAGTTTGATAAAAAGCCAAAAAATTCTCGACCAAACCATTCTGGAAAAAGAAGTGAAAAGAATCAACGATTTGATGAAAGAAAACGGCTATTACAAATTCAACAGTTCTAATGAAGAAATCTATTTCACTGCAGATACTTTGCAAAGCCGCAAACAGGTTCCGCTCACCATGACCATCAAAAAAGATTCTTTAGATTCACCTTACTCCAGAACAACAATCGGTGATATAAAAGTTCATGTACTGGAAAAACTTGCCGATTCTGCTGTTGCAAAAAGGGATTCACTTTTAGGAATTAATTTCTATAAAATTGATGAGCAGTACAAAACCATGGCACTTTGGCGACCACTGATTCTGAAAAAAGGCGATATTTATGACCAAAGAAATCTTGACCTTACCAAAAGGAATATCTATGCAATGAACAATTTCAGCATTTTGAATTATAAAGAGTTGCCGAAAAAAGAAGACGAAAACGTATTAGACATTACCTATTATCTTGCTCCGCTTCCGAAATACGACATCAAATATGCTACGGATATTAATTTCTCTCAGATTCTGAATTTGGGAATTGCACCATCGGTTGATTTGACGACCCGGAATATTTTCGGCGGTGCAGAAAACCTCAGTACAAGTTTATCAGGGATTTTCGGCTCTATTGTCAGTTCAAAAGACCAGAGCAAAAGAGTTTTGGCATATGAAATTTCAGCACAGGCATCACTGAATTTTCCCCGACTTCTTATGCCGTTTACGACATGGAAAGTTATCCCGAAAAAATATTCACCCACCACAACCATTGATTTGGGAGCTTCAGTACAAGAAAATATCGGTTTGGGAAGAATCGGATTCAATGCCGGTTTAAATTATTTTGCCAATATAAATGATATTGTTTCGCACCGGCTTTCGTTGTTTAACACACAAGTAAGTTTTACGCGGAACAAGGATAAATACTACGATTTCTTTCCGGGAGATGCTGCGGTGAGAAATGAGATTTTTCAGATGTATTCTCCGCAATTGTATCAGCAATTTCAGGCAGGACAAATCAGTTCAGATGAAGTTTCGGGTATGATTCTCGATGATGATAATTTTTTGATGTCTCTTTCTGATGAGCAGTTACCTGTTTACACTTCGTTTCTTCAATCTCTCATCAACAAAGACCGGCAAACGCAAGATGTGCTGATTTCTTCGCTGATGTATAATTTTATCTATAACGAAATCGGTAAAAAAGACCGACCGAATCCTTTTTACTTCAACGGAAAAGTAGAATTAGCCGGAAATATTTTTTCAATGTTCAACACCCATGAAAAGAAAGACGGCGTAATTTCTGGTGATGCTAAAAGAATTTTTGATATTCCGTATTCGCAGTTTGTAAAATTCGATTTTGATGTAAGAAAATATTTCGGTTTTTTTAATAATAAGCATACTTTGGTTTTACGACAATTTATCGGAATCGGTATTCCTTACGGAAATTCCACGCAAATGCCATTTATACGCTCCTATTTCAATGGCGGTTCCAATGATATAAGAGCTTGGCGAGTTTTCGGAGGATTGGGTCCTGCTGATTCTAATGTTGATGAAAAAGTACGTTCTTATGTGATGGATAATGTGAAACTTACCACCAATGTAGAATACCGGTTTCCACTTTCTACAATGTTTGAAGGTGCTTTTTTCATAGATGCCGGAAATACCTGGAGTTTGAAAGACAGTGGATTCGGAGACCAATTCAAATTCAACAAATTCATTTCACAGATGGGAGTTGGTTCCGGATTGGGTTTAAGGGTAAATGTAGCATATATCACCATAAGAGTTGATGCCGCCTACAAAGTTTACGACCCCAATGTTCTCTACGGAAGCAGATGGGTTTTGGGAGATACTTGGAAACCGGTGCTGAATATTGCTTTCGGTTATCCTTTTTAAATATCTATTCTTAAAAAAACAAGATTTTTATCATATTCCCGATTTTGTTTAAATCACTATCTTTGTAAGGATTATAAAAATTATAAAAAATCTGAGGTATGATTTCTTACAAATCCATTTTAAAAATTTCTTTCTTAGGAATTTCCGCACTTGTTTTTTCTCAGGAAAAAAATCTGAAAAACATTCAGAAACTCACATTCGGTGGTGATAATGCAGAAGCATATTTCTCACCCGACAGCAAAAAACTCACCATGCAGGTTACAAACTCTGAAATCGGAGCACATTGCGACCAGATTTATCTTTTAGATTTGAATAACCAAAGTATCGGAACCAAAGATTTAAAACTCATTTCCACAGGAATGGGAAGAACAACTTGCTCTTTCTTTATGCCCGATGGAAAACATATTCTCTACGCTTCTACACACGAAGCCAATAAAGAGTGTCCTGCAAAACCTAAACCAAGAGCAGACGGAAAATATTTGTGGCCAATCTATGCCGAGTTTGATGTTTATATCGCTGATTTGAATGGGAAAATCACCAAGAAACTGACCGATTCTCCCGGTTATGATGCAGAAGCAGTGGTTTCTCCCGACGGAAAATATATTGTTTTCACTTCTACAAGAAGCGGCGATTTAGAACTTTGGAGAATGGATATTGACGGAACAAATCTGAAACAACTTACTTTCGGATTGGGTTATGACGGCGGTGCTTTCTTTTCTCACGATTCCAAAAAACTGGTTTTCCGTTCGTCAAGACCTACAACTCCCGAAGAAATCAAAGAATACAAAGACCTTTTAGCAGAAAATCTTGTTGCTCCAACGAATATGGAAATCTATACGATGAATATTGACGGAACTGATTTAAAGCAGATTACACATTTAGGAAAAGCAAACTGGTCTCCTTATTTTCATCCTTCCGATAAAAAAATCTTGTTTTCATCTAATCATCACTCAACAAGAGGTTACGATTTCCAAATCTACTCTATTGACATTGACGGGAAAAATCTGAAACAAATCACTTATGAAAGTGAGTTCAACGCATTTCCGATGTTTTCTCCCGATGGTAAAAAATTGGTTTTTTCCAGCAACAGAAATGGTGATAAACCACACGAAACCAACGTATTTATTGCAGATTGGGTAGAAAATGACACTGCTGAAAACGTATCGGCTGAAAATCTGAAAAAACATCTTTCTTATTTGGCTTCAGATGAATTGCAGGGAAGATTGACAGGAAGCGAAGGTGAAAAAAAAGCATCAGAATATATCTCGAAAGAATTTAAAAAACTCAATCTGAAACCTTATTTCGGGAAAAACTACATTCAGCATTTTGAATATTCCGTAAAACTGAATCCGCATGAAGAAAACTCTTCGGTGAAAGTAAACGGAAAAAATGTTGTGGGTTATCTGGATAACAAAGCAAATAAAACGATTATTATTGGTGCACATTACGACCACCTCGGTCTGAATGAACATAATCATTCTACATTGGCAAATTCTAAAGGACAAATCCATAACGGTGCAGATGAC
>CAZHFE010000116.1:0-3996 GCA_964532055.1 uncultured Kaistella sp.
TGGTTCGCTGTCAAAGATTTTCCGTCGCTTCCTTTGAAAGCATCTTTTTTATACAATTTCCGCAAAACATCGAGAGCTTGTGTATTCATCGGAACAATTCTTCCCTCATAATTCTGCACCAAAAGATAAGCGAATTTATCGGCGTGTTCTTTCGAGATTTTATTTCTCCCAATAATTTCGTCTGCCGAAATCGGTTTCGGTGAACGCAGTACTAAAGAATTCTGCGGTTTTTTCGGAGCGGAGTCTTCCGAAAGCAAATCTGCATCTCCGTGATTGTGTCCGTCATTTGCAGAATGTGTTTGTTCCGGTGAACCGTCTTTTCCATGAGAATCAATCGTTTGTGCCGAAAAATTCAAACTTAATAAAAGCAATAAAACGGTTGTTATTCTTTTATGATTTACAGATTTCAGGTTTTTATTGAGTTTCCAGAAATGCGAACCTTTCCAGAAAAATGTTACAAAAAGTCCTAAAAACAAAAACGTATAACCTATATAAGTTATTAAAGTTCCCCAAAAATCGTGGTTTACGGAAAGTACTGTTCCTTTTCTATCGCCATCGAAACTTGCCTGAAAAAACCTGTAACCGCTGTGATTCAAAACGTGATTCATATAAATTTTATACGGTGTCTGTTTTCCTTGATCGATAATCTGAACATGGCTTTCATAAGCACTCGGCGAAGAACTTCCGGGATAAGTTTCCATCACGAAATCGTCTAATTTCAGAGAGAACGGTGTGTTATAAACTTTCGGTCCGAAACCCAGAATCATATTCATTCCGTCTAAAGAAATCTGCTTGAAAGCATTCGGATTTCCTTTTTCTACGGGAAGATTCACGATTTGTGAAGTTTTCGGTCCTTTAACTTCCACTGTCAATTGGTCGGGAACATCTTTATCTTTTTTTCGGTCGCCTTCATAAGCAATGAGATTTCCTTTCTTCAAACCATCGGGAACAACGAGTTTTAAATCGTTTATCGTATATAAACTCCGCAAAATCAAAGGTTGTAATTCGTCTTTTTTGGTTTCACCGGTTTGTTGAGTTGCCATTGTCATATAAGCAGCGTCAACAGGAGTTTTTATCATTAAATTTCCTTTATCGTTTCTAAATTCTACTGCACCGTCAATCGCTCTGTCAAAAGCAACCAATGTTCCGTTAATCGATTTTGTTTCGCCCGATTTTATATAAATATTTTCTCTTCCGCTTTGTCCTGTTGAAACGATATGTAGAAATTCTTCACCCTGATTATTGGCAACCAAACTATCTTTTTTTCTTTGCAAATAACCCACCTGTTTTACATTGATTTGTTTGCCGTGAAAATCATATCCTGCTTTGAAATTGTGAGGAATAATTTTTGCAATCAGCGAATTTTTCTTTGCATCATCGGGAATCATCATAAACGGAACGTCTTGATAATTAAGAACATCGCCTTTTTCTTCTATCTGAATTTTAAAAAAATTCTTGTCGGTAATCACTTCATTAGAAGTTCCACCTTCTCGAATATGCATTATTCCTTCGTAACTGATGTATCGTGTAATTGCACCGCCAATGAAAATGAGTATAAAAGCCAAATGAAAAACCAGAACACTCCATTTTTCTTTTCGCCAAAGCCGATATCTGGAAATATTTGCCACGAAATTGAAAATCAGCAGAAGCATTACCAATTCAAACCATCTCGCTTCGTAGATAAGTGCTTTTGCAGTCGGCGTTCCGTAGTCATTTTCGATGAAAGTTGCATACGCCATAGAAAAGGCAAAAACCAGCATTAAAACCGCCATTAAACGGGTAGAAATCAGAATATTCAGGAGTTTTTTCATTTTAGAATTTTAGTAAAAATCAGTATCATGCAAAAATACAACCTATTAAATTAAAAGACGAATTTGAGCAGTATTTTTTGTTTAATCAACTTTTTCAATAACCACATCGGGATTGATTTCCAAAATTTTTTGGTAAAAAAGTTCCTCATTTTCGGGAGTAATGTATAGGTCATTTTTGTATTTGACGAAAAGAATCAATCCTTTTGTTACGGTACCATATTTGTGAAAACCGCTCCACATTGTTTCTCCTTTCCGGATTTTTGTAATGTTTCTAATGTCGGCTTTATACACAACAAAAAAATATTTGACAATGAGGAAATGACCGTCAATAATGACTTTCAAATAGTTATAAGTCAATATAGAAAGAAGTAATAAAAACCCGCAAACTGCTCCCATCGCCAAAAGTACATTCACATCTTTTTCCTTAATATAGCTGTAAAAAGCAATTCCCATCAAAAACAGATAAAGACCTGAATAGAGTAAAAGGAAAGTCCGGTCTATTTTTCGGGTGGTTCTGAAAACTGTTTTGTTCATTATTTATTCGTGTTATTCAACATCGGGACAAACTTGTACGCCCCGAATTCTTCTTTTTCAAATTCAGTTTCAGAAATTTTCGTGAAGCGGTAAAGAATCTGTTCATCGGTTTTTCCGAGAGGAATGACCATTTTTCCACCGATTTTTAATTGCTTTAATAATTCTGCCGGAAGAATTTCTGCACCGCAGGTAATAAGAATTTTATCGAAAGGAGCAAAAGTCGGCAATCCCGCAAAACCATCGCCAAAACTCTGAAACTTGGGACGAAGATGAAGTTCTTTCAGTTTTTGCTGAGCAAAATCGTGCAGATTTTTTTGTCTTTCCACTGTATAAACCAATGCATTCATCGCCACCAAAACAGCAGTTTGGTAACCGCTTCCTGTTCCTATTTCCAGCACTTTTTCATTTTCTTTGAGTTCTAAAAGTTCGGTTTGTTCCGCAACTGTTGAAGGGTGAGAAATCGTTTGTTTCGCCAAAATCGGAAAAGCACGGTCTTCATAAGCATAATCTTCAAAAATACTTTCGATAAATAGATGACGCGGAATCTCGTTTATCGCTTCCAAAACATTTTCATCTGAAATCTGGATTTTATCCCGAAGATAATCTACTAAAATTTTTCGTTTTCCCTTATGAACAAAAGAATCTTGCATTTCACAAAAATAAGAATTTTTGATTGATAGTTGAGAGTTGTCGGTTGATGTCATTAAAAAAATTATTGAAATTCCAACAACCATCAACTAACAACCGACAACTATTTATTATCTTTACCAAAACAAAATTTTATGCTAAAAGCAGGTTTAGTTGGTGCAGGTCATCTTGGGAAAATCCATTTGAAACTTTTGAATCAATCCGAAAAATACGATTTGGTAGGTTTTCATGATAAAGATATAGAAAACGGAAAAAAATTAGAAGTTGAATTCGGTTATAAATATTTTGAAAATTTCGACGATTTATTAAATGAAATCGAAATGCTCGATATTGTAACTCCTACCATTTATCACTACGATTATGCGATGAAAACAATTGAAAACCGCAAGCATTTTTTCATCGAAAAACCCGTTACACAAACATTGAATCAAGCGGAAGAAATTCTATACAAATGCCGTGAATTCGGAATAAAAGCACAAGTAGGACACGTTGAAAGATACAATCCTGCTTTTATCGGCGCAAAAGATTTCATCAAAAATCCAATGTTTATCGAGATTCACAGATTGGCAGAATTTAATCCGAGAGGAACAGACGTTTCTGTAGTTCTGGATTTGATGATTCACGATTTGGATATTCTGCTTTCCCTGGTAAAATCGAAAGTAAAAAATATTCACGCTTCCGGAGTTTGCGTGGTTTCCAAAACACCCGATATTTGCAATGCAAGAATTGAATTTGAGAACGGCTGTGTTGCGAATCTTACCACTTCTCGAATTTCGATGAAAGCAATGCGGAAATCGAGATTTTTTCAGAGAGATGCGTATGTTTCTGTAGATTTTCTTGAGAAAAAAGCGGAAGTTATTCGAATGAAACCTGCATCAGAAAATCCGAGCGATTTTGATATGATAATCGAAAATGCAGACGGTGAAAAAAATCAGATTTTGTTTGAATATCCGAACATTCAGCCGAATAATGCCATTTTGGACGAACTCGAAAGTTTTGCAAA
>CAZHFE010000117.1:0-3989 GCA_964532055.1 uncultured Kaistella sp.
CCGTTGTATCCTTCCCGAACTCCGAAACATTCTATTTTATAATAACTTGCGGTTCTTACTACGGCTCTCAATGCGGCATTCATACCGGGAGCATCGCCACCTGAGGTGAAAACTGCAATCTTTTTTACTGCACTTTCTGTCATAGAAAAAAAATTCACTACAAATCTACGAAAACTCTGTTATATGATAAAATTCCGAGGGGCAAGATTTTAATTTTACTCTCTAAATATCGTTAAGGTTTGCTATTATTAATTTTAAAATGAATACTTTTGCCTAAATGTTGAAAAACAAAACATATCGCAGCTTTTTTGCAGTTCTATTTTCGGGGGTGTATCTTTTTGTGGTTTTGTTTTCTCAGAGTTTCCACAATCACGGAAGTGGAGCGGTTTTCAAGGATTTTCATTTTAAGAAAACCGAGAAATCATTTTCAAAAATCGGGTATTCTTCAGAATTTACAGATTGTTTGTCATGTCATATTCTGCACGACGGTAATTCGCTGATTCCGCAAGATTTCAGTTACAGTTTCAAAAATTTCGAATACGCTGAACAACTTCTTTCAGAAGTTCAGCATTCTTATTATTCCACACAACCACAGGTTTTATTTCTTCGTGGTCCGCCGAAACATTTTATTTAATCATTTCAGATTCTTTAAATAAATGTTTCATTTCGGGACAGAACTCTATATTTCTATTTTAATGGAAAAAGATTGTGCTGTTTCGTCATTCTAAAAATTTCAATGAAATTAATATTAAAAATGATGTTTTTCCTTTTGGGAATTACATTAGTTCATGCACAGGAAACCTATACCGTTTCCGGAACAGTGCAGGATTTTCACGATAAATCCTTATTACAGAATGCGAAAATTCTGTTGGGAAATTATTCGACAGTTTCGGATATCAAAGGCGTATTTGTACTGAAAAATGTTAAAAAGGGAAGTTATAACTTATCTGTTTCTCACCCTGATTGCGATGCTTTTTCGCAAGAATTGAAAGTGGACGGAAATGTAAAACTCACCGTTACGCTCGAACATCATGTAGAAGACATTGAAGCAGTAACGCTTCACGGAAATCACAGGAACAACGGTTCTGTAGTTATTTCCACACTTGGGAAAGATGAAATTTCTAAAAATTCTACTGAAAATTTAGGAAATCTTCTCACCCAAATTTCGGGAGTTACAGCTTTGAAAACGGGAAACAACATTTCCAAACCCGTAATTCACGGATTGTACGGAAGCCGCGTTTCGGTCATCAACAACGGCGTGAAAATGGCGGAACAAGAATGGGGTGTAGAACATGCTCCGAATGTTGATGTGAATTTTTTCGACCATATTGATGTGGTAAAAGGTGCAGCTGCTCTGAAATACGGCAATGAAGCAGTTGGCGGAGTTGTCGTTTTAGAACCCGCCGTTCTTCCGAAAAAAGATACGATTATGGGAAATCTCGGACTGTCGGGAATTTCTAACGGAAGAGGTGGTGAAATTACTGCAGATGTTGCTAAAATATGGGAAAATCAATGGTTTGTAAAATCCGGAGGAAGCATCAAAAAATTAGGCGATTTATACATTCCGCATCACACTTTGCAAAATACAGGTGCAGAAACTCGGTCGCTTAATTTTTCCTTTGGAAACCGAAATTTTATGCAGGGTTTTGATGTTTCGTACAGTGGAACTTATCAGGAATTTGGGATTTTCAGAGGGGCACATTTGAGCAGTCCCGAAGATTTTTACAAAGCCATCAATTTCGGACAACCATATTATATGGACGATTTCAGTTATGATATTGAAAATCCGAAGCAGGAAGTTAGTCATCATATCGCAAAAGTTTCGGCGTACAAACGGTTTGAAGATTTAGGAAAATTCTCCTTTCAGTATTCTTTTCAGCTCAACCACAGAAAAGAATATGATATAAGAAGAGGAGCAGAATTGAGTAAGCTGCCGTCAATGGATTTACGATTGATAACGCATTCTGCAAGTTTGACGCATCTTATTGAGCGTGAAAAATGGCAGTTGGAAAGCGGAATTTCTGGTAATATTCAGGATAATTTTCCGAATCCTGCGACAAAAGCACGGCGTTTGATTCCGGATTATTATCGTTATGATGCGGGAATTTTCTCGGTGTTTCAGTACAGTTTCAGTCCGGTTTTGAAAGCGGAACTTGGAGCAAGATACGATTTCAGCCGTTACGATTCGTATAAATATTACGATGCTTCTGACTGGAAAAAGTATTCCGAAATTTTTCCGCAGTTTTTGGTTTCAGTGAATGACAGTCGAGTTTTGACGCACCCTGTTCTGGATTTTCATAATTTTTCGGCAAATGCGGGATTGACTTACAATCCGTCAAAAATAGTTGACTTAAAATTAAATCTTTCCAGAGCAGACAGAACTCCGAATCCTGCGGAATTGTTTGCAGACGGACTTCATCATTCTGCTGCGATTATGGAAACCGGAAATCTGAACATCAAAAAGGAAACGGTATATCAACTGAATTTTTCGGCGAAAACACATTTGGATATTTTAAATGGTTTTCAGTTGGAAATCAGTCCGTATGCGATGTATTCCGAAAACTTTATCAATCAGGTTCCAACTGGTGTAAAATCTACAAACAGAGGTGTTTTTCCGGTTTGGGATTATCAACAGATTAAGGCGAGGATTTTCGGGATTGATGCCGATGCACAACTTCACATCACGAAAAATCTGAAATGGGCAGGAAATTTCAGCACATTAAGAGGCGATGATTTGTTTAATGATGAACCGCTGATTCTGATGATGCCGACAAATTTTAGAAATTCTGTTGAAGTAACGCTGGATAAACCGACCGGATTTTACATTGCTCTGGAAAATGAAAGTACGTTGCAGCAAAACCGTTTTCCGATGCGGAATGTGAACATCAGTTTCATAGGAAACGGAACGGAAGTTTCACGAGAAGTGGATTACAGCACCCCCCCGAAAGCATATTCTGTTTTCAATGCTGCTTTTGGTATGGACGTTTTCAGAAACGTAAATCTGAATTTCCGAATCAACAATATTTTCAATACGGAATATCGGGAATACTTGAATCGTCTCCGTTATTTTATGCCGGAACCGGGACGAAATTTTATTATCACGGCAAAAATCAAATTTTAACACTTTTAAATTTTAAAACAATGAACAATACATTTAAAACAATAGCAAACATTTTTTTAGTTCTATTCACGGCACTTTTGGTCTTCTCTTGCAGAAACAATGACGACATTCCGGAAGATATTCACGAACACGAAGAAATTGAGAAATTAGTCGTAAAACTTACGAACCAAAGCAGCGGTGAAGAGCAAATCATTAATTACATCGGCGGAGTTGCAGATGCACATATTCATGTTCATTCGGGTGATGTTTATGATGTGGAACTTGATTTTCAGGTGAAGCACGACGACCATTATCATAGTGCAAATGACGAAATTGAGGACGAAAAAGATGAGCATTTCATCACTTATGCTTTTTCGGGAGCAGATATTACCATAAAAAGAGCGGCCGATGATATTGTAAGAACCGACGGAAAAAAACTCGGACTGAAAACAGTATGGACTGTAAACAGCACCACTGCAACAGGAAAAGCAAATATCAAATTGGTTCACGCACCGACTTCGGTTAATGATAATTATCCTTCCGCAGATAATCAGTTAGGAAGCACCACAGGAGGCGAAAGCGATGTAGATGCGACGTTTGATTTGCATTAATCATTTTAAATTTTTCATATCAGGAAAAGACACTTTCGGGTGTCTTTTTTATTTTTTCGGTTCAAAGAAAAGCGGGTTGATTATGCGGTTTTCAGATTTTTATTCCACTCAAACCAGCCGATAATTGCCATTACCGTAAAAACGAGATATTGTACGGAAGTGATTCCCAAACCTTTGTAAATCATCATTGGGATACAGATAAAATCACCGATAATCCAGAAAAGCCAGTTCTCAACTTTTCGTTTTGCCATAAACCACATTCCGACCAGGAAAATTGC
>CAZHFE010000118.1:0-3824 GCA_964532055.1 uncultured Kaistella sp.
TTTCTGATGATTTCTTCATTACTATCGTCGGTTCTTCCGCTGGTTTCACCTCGTTTAAGTAATCTTTCGACTAAAATTTCATCTTTTACCACCAAAGAAAGACAGATTGATATATCATCGTTTAGCGCTTCTTTCACAATATTTTCCAATGCCTCTGTTTGGTTTGCAGTTCTGGGAAATCCGTCGAAAATAAATCCGTTGGTATTGGTAGGTTTTCTCATTTCGTCAATCAGCATATCAATAGTTACCTGATCGGGAACAAGTTCACCTTTATCGATGAAAGATTTTGCCAATTTACCGAGTTCGGTATCGTTTTTCATATTGTAACGGAACAAATCTCCAGTTGAAATCTGCTTGAGATTAAATTTTTCGATAAGATTCTGTGCCTGAGTTCCTTTTCCGCTTCCGGGAGGACCGAAGAGAACGATGTTAATCATTTTATTAGATTTGAAATAATATTATTTAATCATTTATTTTTCCTTCTTCCAGTTGGTAAAGGTCTTTTAGATTTCTTCCTAATTCATCATAATCCAAACCATAACCGAGAACGAATTTGTTCGGAATTTCTTTTCCAATATAATCAAGTTTGAAATCTTTTTTGTAGATATCTGGTTTCAATAAGAATGAAGCAAGTTTTACAGATTTGGGACGTTGTGTTTCCTTGAAATATTGAAATAGACTTTCTACCGTATTTCCTGTATCAACAATGTCTTCTACCAAAATAATATGGCGATCTTTTATTTCTTTGGTCAAATCCATTTTCTGGTAAACAATTCCTGTAGATTGTGTTCCGACATAAGAACTCATCTGTATAAAAGCGATTTCGCATTTCCCTGGATAATACTTTAATAAATCGGAAAAAAACATAATAACTCCGTTGAGAACTCCTATGAAAACAGGAGTTTCATCTTTGTAATCTTCATAAATTTTGAGTGCGGTTGCTTTTACAATTTCCTGGATTTCTGTGTCTTTAAGATAAGGAACAAAGGTTTTGTCGTGAACAGTGATAGATTCCATAGATAATTTTACAAAGGGCAAATTTAAGGATTTTTTGAGGATTTCTTTTAAAGATTACTTTAGTTTTCTTTTTTCCAGAAAATGCTTTACTTTTAATCCTACGGTAAGAATTTTATGCTGAATCGGTTTTTCTTTTTTGTAATATTTATCTACGAAAATCTGCATTGCTCCGTAGAAATTCTCAAGATAGCGTTTGTCTTTTATTGTGCTTTCTCCTTTGTGATGCAGGATTGATGATTTCCCGTAATACCAGTTCCGGCGGTGGTTTTTCAGCAGTGAATAACACAAATCTATATCTTCACCGTACATAAAATAACTTTCGTCTAAACCACCTGCTTTTTCATAAATCTCTTTTCGGCAAAGAAAAAATGCACCGGTAATGACTTCAACTTCGGCAATTTCGTTTTCGCGAATATCATTTCGGTAATACGTTTTTCCCTTATGATTTCTGAAACGCAGAAAAAGTTTTCTAAAAGAGTTTGCAATATCGGGAACAGAACGTTTGCTTTCCCGCAAAAAATTTCCGTGTGCATCATGCATTCTCACGCCAAGACAGCCGAAATCAGATTGTGAATCTGCAAAATCTAAAAGCTCTTTCATTCGGTAATCTTCAAATTCAGTATCGGGATTCAGCAATAAAATATATTCGCCTTTTGCTGTTTTCACGGCTTTATTATTGGCAACAGCAAATCCGTTATTATTTTCATCTGCAGTGAATTTCACTTTCGGAAATTCTGAGATAAGCGTTTTCCAAGAAGAATCGGGCGATGCATTATCAATCACTAAAACTTCATAATCAACATTTTGCACAAATTTTTCTATGGAAGCCAAACAAGCCCTCAATAATGTTGTAACGTTGTAATTGACAATAATAATGCTCAGTTTCATAATATTGATGAATGTGCTGTTTGTTTTTAAAACCGGCTTCTAAAAATTAACAAATAATACTTTAATTCATACAAAATACGCAACAAAAAATATTGAGAAGAGTTAAGTTTTTTTAAAGCCCTCAATTCATCTAAATTTTTTCTGAAGCCACTTTTCATCTCTTTTAAATTGGCAGATAAACCAGAAATGCCAAAAGTTCTCTTACCGTTTCCTGCAATTACCAAACTTTCGTCTAATATATACATTTCATGATCCAGAGATATTCTAAGCCAATAATTATGATCTTCTGCATATCTTTGGTTATCGTTAAAAAAACCGGTTTTAGAAATGATGTTTCTTTTAAATAAAACCGTTGGAGCCGGTATTCCGTTTCTTATCAATAATCTATTCAGAGTAACTTTTGCTAAATGATTTTTGGCAAAATACGGAAATAAAAGTTTATTATTGTTTATTCTGCAAGAAATGAAATCTATTGAATTGCCCAATTTGTGAAAAAACGCTATTTGCTTTTCTGACTTTGTTGGCAACCAAATATCATCTGCGTCTAAAAGTGCTATAAAATTTCCCTTTGTAATTTTTAATCCTGCATTTCTTGCGGAAGAAACACCGCCGTTTTTTTGGTTGATGAGAATAACATTAAATTCCGGATTTTCAGTGATAAATCGCTGCACCAGATTTTCGGTTTTATCTGTAGAACCGTCATTGATGACAATAATTTCAAATTCAAAATTTCCCGTTTGGTTTTTCACAGAATCCAGCGCATGAATGATGGTGTTTTCTGCATTATAAGCGGGAATAATCACCGAAATCGTTTCTCTCATTTCTGTTAAAATTATTCTGCTTCGTTATAAGCAATTCTGTTTTGTATAGATTTTCCTAAGGAAATTTCATCGGCATATTCTAATTCATCACCCATGGAAATTCCTCTTGCTATGGTAGAAAATCTTACCTCATAATTTTTGAACTTTTTGTAGATATAATATGCAGTGGTATCGCCTTCCATAGTTGCGCTCAATGCGAAAATCAATTCGTTTATTGCACTGTTTTCCAATTTTTTTTCAATAGACGAAATATTGAGCTGATTGGGACCGATTCCTTCCATAGGCGAAATTTTGCCGCCCAAAACCAAATATTTTCCTTTGTATTTGTGGGTGTTTTCTATCGCCATCACATCTCTCACATCTTCTACAATACACAAAATATCGTCATTTCTTTTAGCATCTGCACAAATTTCGCAGATTTCGGTATCTGAAAAATTGTGGCATTCTTTGCAATAATTAATTTGGGTAACGAGATTTTTCAGCGATTCTCCTAATGCAATTGCCTGACTTTCCGGCTGTTTTAGAAGGTGAAGTGCTAATCGCAATGCAGATTTTCTGCCAATTCCGGGAAGTCCGGAAATCTCTTCAACCGCTTTTGCCAAAACTTTACTCGAATAGTCCATTTCGCAAAGATAGAGTTCGAAAATTAAAGTTCAAAATTATATTTTCAGAGTTTTTTATCTTCATTCAGAACAGATAAAATTATTTCACAACCTTGCCTGATTTCTTCTGAAGTTATTGTTAAAGGCGGCGAAATTCTTAAATATTCATTTCTGTACAACTGCCAAAAAACAATCAATCCTTTTTCCATACAGCGTTTTGCAACTTCCAGCGTATATTCGGGAGTATAGAGATTTACAGCCAACATCAAACCCCGTCCGTTTATGTTTTTAATTTTCGGGTGAACCAAAAGTTTGCGGAATAGTTTTTCTTTTTCGTCAATTTCATTCATCAAACCGCTTTCCAGAACTTCTTTTAAAGTTGCATGACTTGCAGCAGCGATTAAAGGATTTCCTCCGAAAGTAGTGATATGACCGAGTTTTGGTGAGTGAGAAAGCGATTCCATAATTTCGCGGGAACTCATAAAAGCACCTACAG
>CAZHFE010000119.1:0-3726 GCA_964532055.1 uncultured Kaistella sp.
TCGATGGTTTTCAGGATTTCACCAAGAATATGAAGCCGTCCTTCTTTGGCTTGGTTCAGAGCGGTTTCCATAATATCCATTGTTAATCCCTGAATTTTAATATCCATTTGACAAGCGGTGATTCCGTCTGCAGTTCCGGTTACTTTGAAATCCATATCTCCGAGATGGTCTTCATCTCCCAAAATATCTGAAAGCACAGTAAATTTCCCCGAATTTTTATCGGTAATCAATCCCATTGCAATTCCGGAAACCGGTTTTGAAATTTGTACACCTGCGTCCATCAAAGCCAAAGTTCCCGCACAAACTGTTGCCATAGAAGAAGAACCGTTGGATTCTAAAATATCGGAAACAATACGGATTGTATAAGGATTTTCTGCAGGAATCATATTTTCCAATGCTCTTTGTGCTAAATTTCCGTGTCCGACTTCTCTTCGGGAAGTTCCTCTTAAAGGTCTTGCTTCACCTGTAGAAAACGGTGGAAAATTATAGTGTAAAAAGAATTTTTGGTCATAATTGATGGCAACAGAATCTACCATATTTGCATCTTTGATAGAACCGAGCGTAACTGCTGTTAAAGATTGCGTTTCGCCTCTGGTAAAAATTGCAGAACCGTGTGCTCCCGGAAGATAATCTATTTCCGACCAAATTGGGCGAATCGTTTCCGGAGTTCTTCCGTCTAAACGAATTTTTTCGTTCAGAATCATTTGTCGCATTGCTTCTTTTTCTACATCGTGGTAGTAGATTTTTGCAAATGATTCTATTTCTGCTCTTTCTTCTTCAGAATATTGCGAAAGAAATTCTTCTAAAACTGCTTTGAAATTTTCTCCTCTTTCTTCTTTTGCGGAAGGAGTTTTTGCTACGGTGTAAACTTTTTCATAGGTTTCTTTCCACACTTTTTCGCGGATTTCCTCGTTATGTTCTTCGTGGCAGTATTCTCTTTTTGGAAGTGATTTTCCTACTCTTTCAGCCAATCTTTCCTGTGCTTCTATCTGTATTTTTATTTCTTCATGAGCATGTTTTATGGCATCAAGCATTTCCTCCTCAGAAACTTCGTCCATAATTCCTTCAACCATTACAATAGAATCTTTGGTTGCACCCACCATAATATCGAGGTCGGCTTTTTTCAGATTTTCAAAACTCGGGTTTACCGAAAGTTCGCCATCAATTCTTACTACTCTTACTTCAGACATCGGTCCATTGAAAGGAATATCGGTAATTACAATCGCAGCAGAAGCGGCTAAACCAGCCAAATCTTCCGGCATTGCTTCTTTGTCATAAGAAATCATAGAAATCATTACCTGAACTTCTGCGTGGAAATCTTCAGGAAAAAGTGGGCGGAGAACTCTGTCCACCAATCTCATTGTGAGGATTTCTTCATCAGAAGGTCTTGCTTCTCTTCGAAAAAAGTTTCCGGGGATTTTACCTCCTGCATAGAATTTTTCTCTGTAATCTACCGTCAACGGAAGAAAATCTACTCCCGGATTTGCGTTTTTGTTTGCTACAACAGTTGCAAGAAGCATTGTTCCGCCACATTTTACTACTACAGAACCATTCGCTTGCTTTGCGAGCCGCCCTGTTTCGATGGTGATTTCTCTGCCATCTTTCAACTGAATTTTTTCAATAATTGCTTGTGGAGCATTCATAAAATTTGTTCGTCTTTAGCACTCCGTATTGAGTGCGGTTAATATTTAATCTTTTTAAATTTTCGTCGGCAAAGATACGGTTTTTTGTCGGTTTGAAGTGATTAAGGACAAAACGGTTTAGAATTATTCAGAAATAGGTGTAAATATTAGCAAAAGAATCAGTAACAAACTAAAATAAAATCTGACTTATCTATAAAAATAAGAGAATATGAAAACTTTACTGAAATTGGAATATCTGTTTTTTCTGATATTAGGAATTTATGCTTTTGCGCAAACCGGACTTTCTTGGTGGTGGTTTCTCGGGTTATTTTTTGTTCCCGATATTTCTATGTTGGGATATTTAGTCAATACCAAAACAGGGGCTTTTTGCTATAATCTGTTTCACCATTTCGGAACAGGGATTTTATGTTTTCTTTTGGGGAAATATTTAGGAATTACGGAAGTGGAAGTTGCGGGAATTATTCTCTTTTCACATTCCGCTTTTGACAGGATTCTCGGATATGGACTGAAGTTTACTAATGGTTTCGGGAATACCCATCTTGGGAAAATAGGAAAAGAAAATTCATAAAAAAACAACCCGTTTCTGAGTTGTTTTTTTATTTTTAGAATCGTGAAGGATTACTTTCTTAAACCAAGTTCAGCGATAATCGCTCTGTATCTTTCGATATCTTTGTTTTTAAGATAATCAAGCAGTCTTTTTCTCTTACCTACCAATTTCACCAAAGATTTTTCTGTTGCAAAATCTTTGTGATTTTTTTTCAGGTGCTGAGATAAGTGGTTGATTCTGAAAGTGAAAAGGGCAACTTGTCCTTCTGTGCTTCCTGTGTCTGCATCAGACTTTCCGTGTTTTGCGAAGATCTCTCTCTTCTTGTCAGTTGTTAAGTACATTCCAATATTATTTTAATGATTATTATGTAACGGGTGCAAAAATACAACAATTTTTTAACCCCGCAAAACATGAACGTTTTTTTACAGTCGGTTTGCAAAAAATTAATCATTGAAAATATTTTACCCAATAGATGATGTTTCTATGAGAAATTCATATTTTTACCATGACGATTAAAATACATTATGGAAATTTTCAAAACAAAAAAATCTCTTCGCGATTATATTGAAAGACAGAAAGAGATGGGAAAAAAAATAGGATTTGCTCCGACAATGGGTGCGCTTCACAAAGGTCATCTTTCGCTGTACGAAGCAGCAAGAAATGAAAATGACTTGGTTGTTTCTTCCATTTTTGTGAATCCTACTCAATTCAACAACAAAGAAGATTTGCAGAAATACCCTCGAAATGTAGAAAATGACATTAGAATTTTGGTAAAATCGGGAATCGTTGATGCGCTGTATATTCCCGAAGTTCACGACATTTATCCCGATGGTTTACAGAGTATGGAATATGATTTCGACGGGTTGGAAAATGAAATGGAAGGGAAATTTCGTCCCGGTCATTTCAACGGAGTGGGAACGGTGGTGGAAGAACTTTTTTTGCAGGTAAAACCCGATAATGCTTATTTCGGCGAAAAAGATTACCAGCAGTTGGCAATCATTAAAAAATTGGTGCAAAAACTAAATCTTCCTATCAAAATCTGCGGAGTTCCTATTTACAGAGAGAAAAACGGATTGGCGATGAGTTCCCGAAATGAGCGGCTGAATCCCGACCAAAGAAGTGCTGCCAAAATTATTTATGAAACTTTAGTTAAAATAAATGAATGGTTTAGAGTAATTACCATTCCCGAAATCAATAAAAGAGTTAAAGAAATTTTCAATAATGAAAAAGGAATGGAGTTAGAATATTTTGAAATCGCTGATGAAGAAACTTTAAAAGAAACCGATTTTTTCTATAAAGATAAAAATTACAGAGCGTTCATCGTGGTTTTCGCAGGTGATATAAGATTAATTGATAATATGCATTTGGATTAGAAAAAATCAAAGACTTTCTTGTTGAGAAAGTCTTTGAACACCAAATCACAAAATATTAATATGAAAAAAAAATTACTCCTTAATGAAGGATGAAGTAAACTGTGACTCGGCTGGGATTCGAACCCAGGACCCATACATTAAAAGTGTATTGCTCTACCAGCTG
>CAZHFE010000120.1:0-3582 GCA_964532055.1 uncultured Kaistella sp.
TTTTCGGGAATATCTTCTTCGGAAATTTTGCTGATAATCAGCGTTTTTATTTTTTCAATCTGCTTTTTTGCAGAATCTTTCAGCAGTTCAAAACCAGCGGATTTCAGCCGTAAATCCAATTTTTCCAAATCTTTTTCCGAAAGCGGGTTTTTGGTTTCTATTTCACCGAGCAGAATTGTATTTGTTTCTTTTCCCAATTCATCAAAAATGCTTTGTACCGCCGAAATGCAACGGTTACAAACCATATTTTTGATAAAGATTTTCATATGTAGATATTTATTTTTTCTTTATGGTCATATGCAATCGCCCTCTATCTTCATTGGTGTTTATCTCCATTTTTTTATTTTTTTTTAATGGAATCGATGATTATTAATTGTTTGCAAACACAAGTTGTTAATGGCGATTTCATATACTATTTCTCATTGTTCAGCAAAATAATCTCACTCCCCAATCAAATTCAAAAACTCCTGTTCATCAAGAATTGTAATCGTTCCGATATCTTGTGCTTTTTTCAGTTTGCTTCCGGCTTTTTCGCCGACTACGAGGAAATTCAGGTTTTTGGAAACTGCAGAAATATTTTTTCCGCCGTGTTTTTCTACCATTTCTTCGGCTTGTTCGCGGGTAAAAAGTGATAATTTTCCGGTAAACAAAAAGGTTTTTCCTTCCAGAATATTGCTCAGAATTTCATTCGTATTTTCTCCTTTTTCCAATTGAACACCATAGTTTTTCAAACGATCAATCATTAAAATATTTTCAGGGTTTTGGAAAAATTGAATAATGCTTTCTGCAATTTTTCCGCCAATGTCTTCTACTTGGCAAAGTTCTTCAAAAGTCGCTTTTTTCAGCTCATCAATTGTAGGGAAATTCTTCACTAATTTCTTCGCAACCGTTTCTCCTACGTGCTTTACCCCGATTCCGTACAGCACTTTTTCAAACGGAACTTCTTTGGATTTTTCGATGCCGTTCAGAATATTTTGTGCCGATTTTTCTGCCATTCTTTCGAGCGGAAGCAATTGTTCTTTTTTCAGTGTGTAAAAATCTGCTGGATTTTCAATCAGTTTTTCACGGTATAATTGTTCAATCGTTTCGCTTCCGAGATTTTCAATGTTTAATGCTTTTCGGGAAACATAATGAATCATTCTGCCGACAACTTGCGGCGGACAATGCATTTCGTTCGGACAGAAATGAATCGCTTGGTCTTCAACTTTCACGAGTTCCGTTCCGCATTCCGGACAGTTTTTAATATATTGAATTTCCGATTGATACAAATTTCTTTTTTCCAGATTCACACCGACAATTTTCGGAATAATTTCTCCGCCTTTTTCCACATATACAAAATCGTTTTCGTGCAAATCGAGCTTTTTGATAATATCTTCGTTGTGCAGACTCGCCCGTTTTACAGTCGTTCCCGCTAAAAGAACGGGTTTCAGATTCGCAACAGGCGTAATTGCTCCGGTTCTTCCGACTTGGTAAGAAACGCTTTGCAATTCGGTTTCCACTTTTTCCGCTTTAAATTTATACGCCATTGCCCATCGCGGAGATTTTGCAGTATAACCGAGTTGTCTTTGCTGTTTTAATGAATTGACTTTCAATACAATTCCGTCAATTTCAAAAGGTAAATTGTGCCGTTCTTTATCCCAAAAATTGATAAAATCTTTTACTTCGTCCAAAGTTCTACACAATTTTGTTTGTTCAGAAATTTTAAAGCCCCAGTTTTTTGCTTTATGAATGAGCTCCCAATGTGTTTCTACCGGAAAATCTTCGGAAATATACTGATACAAAACTGCTGATAAATTCCGTTTCCGAACTTCTGTGGAATCCTGCATTTTCAGACTTCCGCTTGCTGTATTTCGCGGATTCATAAATAAATCCAAACCTTCTTCTTCACGGCTTTTATTAATTTTATCGAAGTTTTTTCTCGTTAAATAAATTTCGCCCCGCATAAAAAAACGTTCGGGAAAATCTGCTTTCAAAGTCAAAGGAACATCGGAAATCGTCCGCACATTATTCGTAATTTCATCGCCCTGAAAACCATCGCCGCGAGTAATTGCCTGAAAAAGTTTTCCGTTTTCATACAGAATGGAAATCGAAGCACCGTCGTATTTTAGTTCGGCAACAAATTCAACTTCCTCGTTTTCAATGGTTTTTATGATTCGTTTTTCCCAATCCTCCAAATCATCAAAATCGTAAGAATTGTCCAGAGAGTACATTCTGAACTGATGCTGAACAGTCGGGAAATTTTTAGTAATTCCGCCTCCGACACGCAATGTCGGTGAATTCGGGTCTGAAAACTCCGGATTTTCAGCTTCCAGTTGTTGCAGTTCTTTCAGTTTCGCATCGAATTCAAAATCGGAAATCGTAGGTTCATCTAAAATATAATAACTGTAATTATGCTGATGAAGCTCTTCGCGGAGTTCTTCTATTTTCTGCTGAATGGTTGAAGGCATTTTTAAAATGGATTTGGAGCAAATTTAATGAAAAGAAGCGGAAGAAAGTGGAGTAATCGGTTATTAAAAAAGCAACGGAATTTCTTATCCGTTTTACTATAAAAACTAATTTATGGAAAGTTATAAGCAATTGTAATAAAATATTCGTAAAAAATGTTGTTTTCAGAAAGTTATGCGAATATTTTTTGGTAATTTGGAAGAATTTCGTATATCTTTGTGTTATCTGCAATTTTATCAAAGCACTATGGATTTAACAATTTCTGAAAAGTTATCATATTCTACAATTAGAATAGAATGTCAATATAAAAACGGAACAAAAGGAACTGGTACGGGATTTTTTTTCAATTTCCTAGAAAATAAAGAAACTGGAGAACATATTCCTACGATAGTAACGAATAAACACGTTATAAAAGATTCTATTAAAGGTAAAATTATCTTTACAAAATCAGATGATGAAGGGAAACCAAAAGATACAGAGCATTTGCCAATTGACTTTAATACATTTGAGAGTTTATGGAGATTTCACGATGATAAAGATGTAGATTTATGTGCATTACCAATAGCACAAATTTTAAAAAAGATTGAAGAATCTAATCAAAAAGTATTTTTCATTCCTTTGAATAAAGATTTAATTCCAAATCAAGAAACTATTGACGACACAACTGCTGTTGAAGAAATATTAATGATTGGATATCCAAATGGAATTTGGGATACTTACAATAATAAGCCAATTTTAAGACGAGGAATAACTGCTACACACCCTAAATTCGATTATTGTGGAAAAAAGGAAATAATGATTGATGCGGCTTGTTTTCCAGGTTCTAGTGGTTCGCCAATTTTTATTTTAAATGAAGGTGTATTTAAAACTAAAAAAAGAAGTCTTTCTGCAGGTGATCGAATTGTATTTTTAGGAATTTTGTATGCTGGACCACAACATAACGCTAAAGGTGAGATTCAAATAATAGATGTCCCAACTGTTCAAAAGCCAATTGCAATCTCAAGAATACCAAATAACCTTGGTATAATAATAAAGTCGGAAAGATTATTGGAATTGGAACAAAAATTCAAATAAAAAAAACTGCAGATAACATAGAACTATGGTAACTACCAAATTTTCTATACAGAAATTAGCGAA
>CAZHFE010000121.1:0-3376 GCA_964532055.1 uncultured Kaistella sp.
GGGATTCAGGAAGATGAATATGTGAAAATGTTTCAGGTTTCCATTCAGTTTGGGGCGATTCTCGCGGTTGTTTTCCTGTATTGGAAAAAATTTTTCGATTTTAAAAATTTTAATTTTTATCTGAAATTGGCAGCAGCAGTTGTTCCTGCTTTGGTTTTAGGAAAATTGTTTGATGATAAGATTGAAGCGGTTCTCGGCGACCCTGTTCCTATTGCAATTGTTTTAATTCTGGGCGGAATCATTTTATTGTTTATTGATAAAATTTTCACAAAACCCGTTATTAATGAAGAAAAAGAAATTTCTTATAAAAGTGCCGTTCTCATTGGTTTTTGGCAGTGTCTTGCAATGATGCCGGGAACGAGCAGAAGTGCCGCTTCCATTATCGGTGGAATGCAGCAGAAGCTGACGAGAAAAGCAGCGGCGGAATTTTCATTTTTCCTTGCAGTACCCACAATGTTGGCTGTAACGGTGTATTCCGTTTTTCTGAAAGACTGGAATCACAACGGAGTGGAGCAGAAAGGTTACGAAATGCTGATGCAAGGAAATAATCTGATGCTGTTTCTGGTAGGAAATGTTGTAGCTTTTGTTGTGGCAGTGATTGCGATAAAATTCTTTATTGGTGTTTTAATGAAATACGGTTTCAAACCGTGGGGTTGGTACAGAATTGTAGTGGGAATTGTTTTGCTGATTTATTTTTCGATGAATAAATAATTCTGAATGACAGCAGAAGATTTACAATCCGGACAGATTTTTTTGATTGACAAGCCTTTGGATTGGACGAGTTTTCAGGCAGTAAATAAACTGAAATACAAATTGAAAAGAGAATTTAAAGAGCTTCCGAAAAAATTCAAAATCGGACACGCCGGAACTCTCGACCCGAAAGCAACGGGACTTCTGATTGTCTGCACCGGAAAATTCACCAAAAAAATCCCCGAAATTCAGGACGCTCCGAAAGAATATCTTACCGAAATCAAAATCGGCGTACAAACCGAATCTTACGACACCGAAAAACCCGAAATCCTTCACACCGATTTTTCACACATTACAGAAGATTTTATCAAAGAAACGTTGCAGAAATTCATCGGTGAAATCGAGCAGAAACCGCCTGCTTTTTCTGCCATAAAAATTGACGGAAATCGTGCTTATGATTTGGCGAGAAAAGGAAAAGAAGTCGAAATGAAATCCCGTAAAACCACGATTCATTACCTCGAAAATATTGAAATAGATTTGCCTTTCGTTCGTTTTACGGTCGGTTGTTCCAAAGGAACTTATATCAGAAGTTTGGCGCACGACATTGGTCAGGAATTGCAAGTCGGTGCGTATTTGACGAATCTGAGAAGAACCAAAATCGGGGAGTATTCCGTTGAAAACGCCTCTTCGGAATTTCTGGAAAACGAGTTCCGTTTTTCAGAAAATTTATAATCAATTATCAATCATCGGTTATCAGTTATGGAAAAAACCCGCATCAACAAATACCTTTCCGAAGTTGGTTTCTGCTCGCGAAGAGAAGCCGATAAACTTTTGGAGCAGGGAAGAATTACCGTCAACGGAAAAATTCCCGAAATGGGAACAAAAGTTTCTGCAGAAGATGAGATTTTGATTGACGGAAAATCTATTAAGAAAACAGAGGAAGATTCTGTATATATTGCTTTCAACAAACCGATTGGGATTGTTTGTACCACCGATACAAAAAGGGAAAAGAATAATATTGTAGATTACATCAATCATCCGAAAAGAATTTTCCCTATCGGAAGATTAGATAAACCGAGTGAAGGTTTAATTTTGCTGACTTCAGACGGCGATATTGTCAATAAGATTTTAAGGGCGAGAAATAACCACGAAAAAGAATATCTGGTAAGAGTTGACAAACCGATTACGCCAAAATTTCTCGATAAAATGAGGAACGGTGTTCCTATTTTAGATACAATTACTCAAAAATGCGAAGTGGAGCAAATTGACACGCTGACTTTCAGAATTGTTTTAACACAGGGTTTGAACCGCCAAATCCGAAGAATGTGCGAGTTTCTCGGTTACGAAGTAAAGAAACTGAAACGCATCAGAATTATGAATATAAAATTGGATTTACCGATAGGAAAATGGCGGAATTTAACGAAAGATGAATTTTCAGAATTGCAGAAGCTGCTGGAAGATTCGTATAAAACGATATGAAAATTTATTCCAATCCCAATCTGATTGCAAATTTAACTAAACCCACTGTACTTTTGCAGCCGGTTTTTTCCAGAATATGCTGTCGGTGATTATCGACGGTTTTTTTGCTGATGAAAAGTGTATCTGCAATTTCTTCGCTGGTCATTTCTTTTACGATTAAACTCAGAATTTCGCGCTCTCTTGTTGTAAGTTGGGATAGTTGCTCCTGCTGAATTTTTTCCTTGTTGTATTGATTGTAAATCAGTGGAATTATGTCCTGCGAAAAGTACGTTCCCCCGTTTGCAATTCTGTGAATCGCTTTCAGAAGTTCATCTTTTCCGGCATTTTTCAAAATATAACCATCGGCTTCTGCAAGTACGGCTTCTTTCACCGCAGTTTGATTATTGTACATTGAGAGAACCAAAACCTGAATATGCGGAAACTCATTTTTTACCATTTTACAAAGTTCAGTTCCGGTCAACAAGGGCATACTGATGTCGGTGAGAATAAAGTCATAATTTTCGGGATTTGCAGCGATTTTTTCATAGGCGACTTGTCCATTGTTGGCTTCGTCAACGATTTGGAAACCATTTTCGTTTGCGAGCAGATTCTTAATTCCGTCAATCATCATTTGATGGTCGTCTGTAACAAGTATTTTGATTGAGTTATCCATTTTGTGGTAAAGTAATTTCTATTTGAGTTCCGATGAGTTTTTCAGATTCTATTTTTATTTTGCCGTCTAAGAGCCGCACTCTTGCATTAATGTTTTTCCAACCGATTCCTTTGGAGTTTTCCACCGCATCTTTTTCCAATCCTTTTCCGTTGTCTTTGATATTGATAATCAAGCTGTTGTGTAATTTTTTTACAGACAGGTCAATTACACTTGCTTCTGCGTGTTTCAGCATATTTCCCACCACTTCCTGCACGATTCGGTAAATGGAAAGTTCGTTTTGCTTTTGAAATTTCAACTGCCGTATTTCTTCCGGAATATGGATTTCCATTTTGGTTTTGTCGGAATCGTTTACTTTGTCGGCAAGATTGTCCAACGCCGGAAAAATCCCGAAATTCAGTTCCTGCGGAATCAGATTATGAGAAACATTTCGTACTTCTTCTATTGTTTTATCCACCAAATTTTGCAGGTTTTCAGATTCCTGATTTTTCGGTAATGAAGAGAGATTCATTTTCGTGAGAGAAAGCATTTGTCCCACGCTGTCGTGCAAATCTCTTG
>CAZHFE010000122.1:0-3336 GCA_964532055.1 uncultured Kaistella sp.
AAATACAGGGCGTTTCAGAAAACTGTAATGTTCTAAAATCAGTTTTTTGAAATCTTTTTCTTTCAGAGATTTCACATCAATTTCCCTTGCTTTTATCTGCGTAGATTTTTTGCTGAAAAGTGCTTCATAAGATTGGGTAAGACGATACATCTCTTCAAGTTCTTTTTCGGTAATGTTTTCAGATTTCAATTCTCTGAGTTCCCAATCTGACAAATCAAAACCTGACATTATCTTTTTGCACGTGCTGCAAGCTTTCAGGTAGAATACTTTTTTCATAGTTCAAAAATAAGGATATTTTTAAACCTAAGTTCAATTATAAAATTTGAAAGAGAAATGATCGACTTCTGCTTTTTTTATTTACTTTTATTTCATGAAACTCTTAGCAAATGAAAACACTTATATTAGTGCGTCACGCAAAAAGCGATTGGCCAGAAAATACGGAAGATTTTGAAAGACCCCTTGCTGATAAAGGTCAGGAAGATGCTGTGAAAATGTCGCAATTTTTAAAAGAAAAAAATATCGGGATTGAAAAATTTATCTCGAGTACGGCAGTTCGTGCTATGAGTACTTGTGAAATTTTCAACCGCGTTTATGACATTGACATTCTGCCAGAACCGAAACTCTATAATCCTGCCGAAAGTAACTTTGAATCGGTTATTTTTAGCATAAATAATGAGGTAAATTCTGTGGCGATGTTTTCTCACAACAACGGAATTTCTAATTTTGCCAATGCAATGTCGAGTGATGTTTTTATGTTCCCGACTTGCGGAGTCGCCGGTTTCCGGATTGAAACCGATTCGTGGTCAGATTTTGCAAATGCCCGAAAAGAACTGATTTTCTTTTTCGAACCCAAAAAGATTCATTGATGAGCAAATCAACTTTCAATTACCGATTTTAGTTTGCTTAATGCTTTTGGATAAGCTTCATTGAAATAATCTACATAATCATTTGTGGTATCCATTTCTACTGTAACGGTGGTAATTCCGTTGTTTTCTTCGAAAGTATAATTTTCACGTCCACCTATCCATTTTTCTACTTCTTCGCCTTCGGTAATTTCAGTATCACCATCTAAAATTCCGTAATGACGAATGGAAACAAATTGATGAGGAATATTCTCTGCAATTTCAGAAACCATTCCGCCTTTTTTATCGTTTTCATCTATTCCGATAAAGTAGATTTTCGAACCTTTTTCCCAGCTTCCTTCATAAGAAGAAGTTGGGTTAAATTCTGCTGTCCAAGCTTCGTAAGTAGCTTTGTCATCTAATCCGAGCATTGTACTGTAAACCTTTGCAACCGGTGCATTGATGTCTATTTTGAATTGTAATTTTTGCATAGTTTTTTATTTTAAAAATCAGCGATAATAAGTTTTTTCATTCCCATCATTTTTTTGAAAGCATTCGGTTTTTTGTTGAGTTCGTCCCAATTTTCAGGGCAAACTTGCCAACTCAAACCGAATTTGTCTTTTAGCCAGCCGCAAACACTTTCTTCTCCGCCATTGGCAGTAAGTGAATCCCAGTAATAATCAATTTCCGTTTGGTCTTTGCAAGGAATCATAAATGAAACTGATTCATTGAATTTGAATAACGGACCTGCATTGATACCGATAAATCGCATACCTAAAATCTCAAATTCAACGGTAAGAACTTTTCCTGCAAAATCTTTCTGAAAATCAGCCAGTCCTTCTTCTTCCGTCATAGGATAATAAGTGGTCTTAATCATTTTTCCGTCTTTGAAAATCGACAAATAATACGTTGCTGCTTCTTGTGCATTTCCATCAAACCATAAATTTGGAATTATTTTCTGGTTGTTATTCATTGTTTTTAATTTTTTGATTATAAATATATGAAACCGCAAGTATCCCTATAAAAATAAGTGGGAAGAACGACTGAAAATTCATTCCATCTACCGCGAAATGACTGATGCTTGCAAAAATAAAGTCGAACAGAAAACCTGCATAAGCCAAATCTTTGAGCCTTTTCGGTACTTGCGGAATGATTAAAGCCAATGCTCCCAATACTTTAAAGATAACCAATGCGTTACCGAAATATTCGGGATAGCCTAAATGTCTAATTCCCTCTTTTGCTAATTCGGTTTGTGAAGTAAGTGCAGGCATTACACCCTCCCAAAGGAAAATAATGATTGTTGCAATCCAAAAGATGATTTTGTTCTTTTTGTTCATATTTTTTTATTTTTTCAAAGTTAGTAATAATTCTTCCAACTGCTTCAAATTAACTTCCATTCCCTCTTTGTAACCCATTTCAATTATTTCTTGTAAATCTTCAAAACTGTTGTGTGTCGAAATAACCGTTACAGTCGTCTTTCCGTCCGCTTCGCTAAAAAGATTTTCAAACTTTCCTGCCGGAAATTCAGGGTTTGTGATTCCGTTCTCATCACAAAAAACGTCTGTCCCTGAAAAATTTTTGTGCAACACAATTTTTTCAAAATTCTGTCTTGCCCAATGTTTTTGATTGTCGGGAACAATCATACAATACAGCCAAAAACCGCCTTCACGGAAATCCATTATTTTGGTTTCTGCTTTACAAGGTTCCGGTCCCCACCATTGGTCAAGAAGTTCTGGTGTTGTCCACGCTTCCCAAACTAAGTCGAGATTGGCATCAAATTCACGTTTAATGTTTACCGTATTGTTTTCTTTATCTACGATAAAGTCGAATAATAAGTTGTTCATTTTATTTATTTTTAATTGTTTCTAATAAATCATCTAATTGCTTAAATCTATCTTCCCAAATTTTGCGGAACTGTTCAATCCACTCATCAATTTCTTTCATTTTGTCGATTTCCAGAGCGTAGTAAATTTCCCTGCCTTGTTGGTTTTGAGTAACCAATTCACACTCTGTTAAAATTCGAAGGTGTTTGGAAACGGCTTGTCTTGTGGTGTCAAAATGTTCGGCAATGGAGTTTGGTGTCATTGCCTGTATTGCTATTAATGTGATAATTGCTCGTCTTGTAGGATCGGCTATTGCCTGAAAAATATCTCGTCTTATTTCCATTATGCAAATATATGGTTGCAAATATAAATGCAATTATTTAGTTGCGCAAATTTTTCAGAGAAAATTTTTACACTTTCACTTTTATTTTATCTACATTCAGGATTTTGTAGGTCATCTCTTTCAGCAGTTCGCTTTCGTTCATATTTACTGCTCCCAATCCTTTGTTTTTAAGGTCTGTTTCTCTTAGGATAGAAATAATTCGTGTGCAGTTTTTCAGATTATAAAACCGCGATGCTTCCGAAAAATCTTTGATGAAATAAGGATTAATTCCCATTGCAGAAGCAACAGTTTGCGGAGATTGTCCCGCCATTGTATGATAAATGATAAG
>CAZHFE010000123.1:0-3309 GCA_964532055.1 uncultured Kaistella sp.
GAAATTGGTGCTTACTTTGGTAGATGATTTAGAAGAAAAATTCCGGACAAAAGATATGATTTCTGTGATTTTGGGTAAAGAAAATCCGATAACGAAATCCTATAAATTAGAATCTACACGCCATTTCGGAATAGGAAAACATCAGTCTGAAAACTTTTGGAAATCCATTATCCGGCAAGCAACAGTGCAGAGCTTTTTACAAAAAGACATCGAAACTTATGGCGTTTTGAAACTTACAGATAAAGGAAAATCAGCTATTCTCAAAACATTTCAAGGAAAATTTGAAATTGCAGAAGATAGAACCTATGATTTGGAGCAGCAAAAAGCAGATTCAGATAAAATTCAGGTGCAGCAAAGCAGCGGTTTAGACCAGAATCTTTTTAGCCAACTTAAAGAACTGAGAAAATCGGTCGCCAAAAAACAAGGTATTCCTCCATACACTATTTTTATGGACCCGAGTTTGGAAGACATGACGGTGCAATATCCCATTAATATTGAAGAAATCGGAAAAATATATGGAGTAGGAGAAGGTAAGGCAAAACGCTACGGAAAAGAATTTGCAGATTTCATCAAAAAATATGTAGAGGAAAATGATATAGAAAGAACTCAGGATATGGTGCTGAAACAGGTTGCAAACAAATCCAGCCACAAAGTTTTCATCATACAAAGCACTGATAAAAAAATTGATTTAGAAGATATTGCAAAAGCCAAAAATCTTTCAATGAATGAACTGTTGAAAGAAATGGAAAGTATTGTTTATCAAGGAACTAAACTGAATATCGACTATTATATCGACGAAAATTTTGATGAAGATATTGTGGAAGAATTTATGGGTTTTATGAAAGAAAGCGAAAGCGACAGTATGAAAGTTCTCACAGCAGAATTTGGTGATGATATAAGTGATGAGGAAATCAGAATGCTGAGAATAAAATTCATCAGCGATGTAGCAAATTGATTCACAAAATTTTAGAACCACTTTTAAATTTATTTTGTGAAAAAAAAATCCATTATCTTTATTCTTCCAGACCTTGAAACTGGTGGTGCAGAACGTATTGTAACCACAATTGCCAATCATCTTCCGCGTGAGAAATATGAACCGAAAATTATGCTTCTGCGCAAAGAAGGCGGTTATCTCGATTTTCTGAAAAAAGACATAGAAATCATTGATTTGAAAATCCAAAGAATCCGAAATTCTCTGTTTCCGATTTTGAGGGAAATCCGCAAAAGAAAACCTGATATTGTTTTCAGCGGTTTTGGGGAGGTAAATGCGTATTTGTCTTTATTTATCAAACTTTTTCCGAAAACGAAATTCATTGCGCGAGAAACTAATGTTGTTTCTCAGCATGTTACGCGAAAGGAAATCCGTTTTTTCTATAAATTTTACAACAATTACGATAAAATCATCTGTCAAAGTGATGATATGCAGAATGATTTGGTTAAAAACTTCAGAATTAGAAAAGAGAAACTCATTAAAATCAACAATCCTGTCGATTTTGATTTTATTGAAGAAAAACTGAAAGATTCCGTTAAGCCGGAAAGTTACAGCGAGGATTTGAAAAATGTTGTGGCAGTCGGGAATTTATCTGCGAGAAAGGGTTTTGACAATCTTTTGAACGTATTTTCCCATTTGAAAAACGAAAAAATTCTGCTTCATATTTTGGGCAACGGAAAAGATAAGGAACTGCTTCATCAGATGAAAACGGATTTAGGTTTAGAAAATATCATCTTTCACGGACAGGAGAAAAATCCGTATCCGTTTCTGAAATTTGCCGATTTGTTCATTCTTTCATCGCGTTATGAAGGTTTCCCGAATGTGCTTCTGGAAGCGGGTGCGTGCGGAACTTTTTCTCTGGCAAACGATTGCAAAGGCGGAATCCGTGAAATCATTCAGCCGAAAATAAACGGTGAAATTTCCGATATAGAAAATCATCAGGAATTTGCTGAAAAAATAAAGCAAATATTAAAAGAAACCCACGATAAAAACGCTGTACGGAATTCTATTTATTCCCGATTTTCAAAGGAGATTATTCTGGAGAAATATTTTGAGGTGTTTGATAAGATTTAGGTTTTATTCACAACCATATTTTTCGTAATTTCGCAGATATTCAATAAACCTTAAACTTTAAACAAAATTTATATAATGAGTCAATTCGATGTTACCGTTATCGGTTCCGGTCCAGGTGGTTATGTTGCTGCAATAAGAGCGGCACAATTGGGTTTCAAAACTGCAATTATCGAGAAATATCCAACAATGGGCGGAACTTGCCTTAATGTGGGCTGTATCCCGAGTAAAGCACTTTTGGACAGTTCCGAACATTTTGAAAAAGCACAGCACGAGTTTGCAGATTTCGGAATCATTATCAACGAGCCGAAAGTAGATTTAACAAGAATGATTGCCCGTAAAAATGAAGTCGTGGAAATGACCACTAAAGGAATCAGTTTCCTTATGGATAAAAACAAAATCACAGTTTTTGAAGGTGTCGGAAGTTTTGAATCTGCAACCAAAATCAAAGTGACGAAAAACGACGATTCATCAGAATCCATCGAATCGAAATATACCATTATCGCAACAGGTTCAAAACCATCAAGTTTACCATTCATCAATTTGGATAAAGAAAGAGTAATTACTTCTACAGAAGCATTGAATTTAAAAGAAATTCCGAAACATCTTCTCGTTATTGGAGGCGGAGTTATCGGTTTAGAATTAGGTTCTGTTTACAAAAGATTAGGTTCAAATGTTACCGTAATTGAATTTATGGACAAAATCATTCCAGGAATGGACGGTTCACTTTCTAAAGAATTACAGAAAGTTCTGAAAAAGCAGGGAATGAAGTTTGAACTTTCAACCGCAGTTTCCGCAGTTGAAAGAAACGGAGATTCTGTGAAAGTTACCGCTAAAAACAAAAAAGGTGAAGAAGTAACTTTTGAAGGAGATTATTGTTTGGTTTCTGTTGGTAGAAAACCATATACAGACGGACTTGGTCTTGAAAATGCAGGCGTAGATTTAGATGAAAGAGGTCGCGTAAAAGTAAATGATCATTTGCAGACCAATGTTTCTAATATTTACGCAATTGGTGATGTGGTAAAAGGAGCGATGTTGGCTCACAAAGCTGAAGAAGAAGGAGTTTTTGTTGCGGAATCTTTAGCGGGGCAAAAACCGCATATCAATTACAATTTAATTCCGGGTGTAGTTTATACTTGGCCCGAAGTTGCAGGAGTCGGAAAAACTGAGGAGCAGTTGAAAGAAGAAGGTGTTGCTTACAAAGTCGGAAATTTCCCGATGAGAGCATTGGGAAGAAGCCGTGCTTC
>CAZHFE010000124.1:0-3237 GCA_964532055.1 uncultured Kaistella sp.
AAAAATAAATAATATTTTTGAAGATATTTTGACAAATGCTTACGGCTCATAAAATAAAGATATTACAATCTCTCGACAAAAAAAAGTTCAGACAAAAATACAATTTGTTTTTGGTTGAAGGGAATAAAACCATTAAAGAAATTCCCTTTTCTCACTTTAAAATCAAAGAAATATTCTCTGTAAATCCCGATGATTTGGCTCTGAACGGAATTGATATTACAGAAATTACGCTACACGAACTGAAAAAGATAAGTTTTTTGCAGCACCCGAAAGATTCTGTAGCGGTTTGCGAAATGATAGAAGAAAATATTTTGAGCAATGTTTCTGTTCAGCTGATTTTAGACGGAATTCAAGACCCAGGAAATTTGGGAACAATTATTCGATTAGCTGATTGGTTTGGGATAAAGCAGATTATTTGCAGTGATGATACCGTAGATTTTTATAATCCTAAAGTGATACAAGCAAGTATGGGCTCTTTTCTTCGGGTGAATATCGTTTACAAAAACTTGGAGGAATATCTGAAAAATACGGATACACCGATTCTTGGAACAGATATGAACGGAAATAATCTTTATAAATACAATTTCCCTGAAAAATTTAATCTTGTTCTTGGCAATGAAGGAAACGGAATTCGCATGGAAACTGAAAATCTTTTAACCGACAAAATTACCATTCCGCGTTTCGGGAAATCCACAGAAAGCTTAAATGTTTCTATGGCTGCAGGAATTATTTTGGGGCAGGTTTTTTCGGGGAAATAGGATGAAAAAAGTACATAACAAATAGAAAAAATTTCTTTCAACTAAAGTTATGTACTTCAAAAAAATGAAGGATTGATTAAGTGTTTTTAAAGTCTATAAATCCATTTTCAATCGAGTTAATTTTTCTCGTTAATTTGAAAACTCCAACACCTTCTCTGCTTCCATTATTATTAGAATTTCCTTCGATAGTTTCTATATAACCTCCATTCACAGAAATCACAATTCCGGTATGACCTTTCCCACCACCATAATTTCTGATGAAAACAAAACCGGGCTTGATTAACGATGGGTTATTTATGGCATCTTGTTTTTTGATTTTTTTATGCTTGGTTTCGTTCCATTGTCTTAAAACTCCACCGGTTTTTACCAAAGTATTTGGTTTGCCAATTTTTTTGAATGCTTCATCAAAACACCAATAAACAAAAGCCATGCACCAAGCATAATTTCCGGAATTAGCATTTAAACCTACAGATCTTAAATATTTTGCAACATCTGCTCCTCGGTTGCTGTTTGGTGGATCTTCTCTAACGTGTAATTGAGATTTTGCAATTTTGATAACTTCTTTAAATAAGTCATTTGATGGAACTTCAATTTGAGGAACATCTGTCTCTTTGAATAAAACTTGCCAAGTTATTGAACCAATTTGCCCATCAGAAACAAGCGGAATACCTTGTAAATCAGTATTTCTTGATTGAAATAATTTCACAGAGGTGAACGTTTGATTCCCGAAATCACCATCAACATCGATGGGACCACAATTCAATTTTTTTAATTGTTTTTGAACGGCGGTTACAATTGTTTTGTCTTTCTCACCTTTTTTAATAATTCGATTTGGATACTTCATGATTCTAATTTTTAAAGTTAATATGACAAAATTAGAAAACTAATTCCAAAAAAAATACCGTGTTTTCACGGTATTTTCATTTTATCCTTTAATGTTTTTTTTAAAATATTAAATCAGTTTTTCCAAACTCGATGTGGTTTTATTTCTTTGATATGCTTCTAATTTCTCACGGATAAGTCTCAAAGCAATCGGTGCTAAATAAATCACAGCGAAACCAATTGCTTTATTTTTCCAACCTCTTTTTTTGAGATTGTTTTTCGCAAAATTCCCGAGAAAAGTTACTGCACCTATTTTCAGGGCGTTTTCTACTACGTTTGTTCCTGCATCGCTTTTTGCAAGACTAGAAAATGCACTTTTGCTTAGCACGGAATCTTTCACACTGTCAGAAACAGATTTTACGATTTCGGTGGTTTTTAATGCGAGTTTTTTCTCACCATCGGGTTGAGTTTCTTCTTGCAGATATTTATCGGTAAAACCATTGGTAAAAGCACTCAAACTGTCTTTAGTATTTTCGAAAGTGAGTATATCTTCCAATTCCGAAACTTCTTTTTTCAGCTGTTCTTTTCTTCTGCGGAGTTCTCCGATATTTTCATATTGCCGTGCCATAATTTTAATCGTCTAAAGATTCGAGAATTTTGTTTGCTACCATATTTTTAATGGTTTTCCGTTTCAAAAATAATAAAATCAAAACCAATAAGTAAAATCCGGCAACAATGAGCAATCCGTATCCGTAATTATTGAGATAAGTACCGATAAGAAAACCAATCCCAAATAAGAGCAAGATAACGAAAAACAGTGAGCTAAAAGCAGCCAGAACTAAAAAAGTAATTGTACCGATGAGTGTAACAGATTTTTCGGTTACTTCCAGTTTCAGCAAATCTGCTCTTTTGTAAGCGTAGTCTTTTATAATATCCAACATTGGTTCAGTATTTTTTAGTAAAATTATAAAAAAAGGAACGGTTAAGCTCCCTTTTTCAGTTTATTAAAAACAGAATTTCTGCGGCTTATGATTTTAGTCCGTCTAATTTGTTTTCTACGTCTTTTACTACTTCGGTAGTTTTGGCAATCGCCTGGTCTTTGTATTTGTCGTAACCTTCTTTCACAGAGCTTACCAATCTGTCAGTAGTATCTTTAACCTGCGAAGAAATATTGTCGTATTGGTTTTTTACTTTTTCAGATACGTCATGATATTGTTCTTTCGCTTTTTCAGAAACTTTTCCGTATTGGTCAATGGCCTGATCTTTTAAATCATTTGCTTGTTTTTTGATTTTCTTTCTGGTTTCTTTACCTTCTTCCGGAGCGTAAAGCATACCCAAAACTACACCTGCTGCTGCACCTGCAAGTAAACCTGCCAATATTCCTGCTGTATTATTTCCTTTTTTAGACATTGTATATGATTTTAATTGTTAATAACTTTTGTTACCATAGAGTTACAATTAATGTACCAAATTACAGAACGGGTTTTATTAAAATTGTGTTAAAGTTTGGGAAACCGGAGTTTTTTATGTAAAGAAAAACGAAATTGAAAAGCAGTTTTGACAAAAAAAATAGAGTTGTTAAACTTGGAATTAACCCTGCATTTTGCCAATACCACTTAAGTTTGCATAAAAATAGTAGAGATTAAAAATATTAACT
>CAZHFE010000125.1:0-3184 GCA_964532055.1 uncultured Kaistella sp.
ACCGCTTCTCAGTGCAGGAGAAGGATAAAACGCGCCTTCTATCTTGGCAATCGGCAGGGTTTGGTGATATCCCCAGATAATCGTTACCGGAATGCCGTCTTTGGTAGTGTACTGTTCAAGGTTGCCTTTGTTATCGTATTGATCGTAGGTAACTTCGGTTTTGGTGCTGCCGGTTAAAAGATTGGTAGATAATACCGATTTTGGTAATGGAAGTCCTGATGTATTACTATTGGCATCTGTCTGATTCATAGGGTACACCGTTTCTGTTTTGGAAATGGTCTTGGTAACTCCATTGGCTGTTTTGGTACTTTCCGTTTCCAGTGGAATTCCTATCATATTTTTTTCCTGTAAATAAGTATTCCCCTTCTCATGGGCATATTGATAGAAAGTTTCGTGGGTTGTATTATCGGGAAAGATGGTCTTCTGACTTGTCGGTTGATAATGCAACGGATTGTTGTAGAAATACTCGGTTTTTGTTTCTAAAGGAATGCCGTCGAGATACTCGGTGGTTTGGATTTTTGATAAATATTCCCACTCCGACTGATCATAAAATTTCATAATAGACCAATTGGTTGGATCTGTCTCAAGAAAACCGAAAAACGTAAGTGGACAAGAGCGTATATCATAGATATTGTCTATATCCGCACATTTATAATCAAATGTTCTGTTAGCAGTATAGCTATTATATTGGGTATTGAATCGCAACAAATCTTTTTCATATTGATAGGTGATTTTTTTTTGAATAATGCTATTAGCATCATAATACTCTGTTTTTTTCTCATTGGTTTTATAATGATAATTTGAAGTATTTGAAACAGATGTTGGAACAAATTGGATAACAGCAGGAATTTTTGACTGATTCTTTTCAAAATAATGAGTTATAAACCCTCTATTTTCTCCTGTTTCTGATAAATCTTTTTCAATCACTTTAAAATAGGTGTAAAATTCTCCGAAATTATTTCTTATTGACCAACGCGGGTTTGAACTTAAAAAGTATGAAACGGTAGAATATGCACCAACTACATTATTATTAAAATCTAACAAGCCAATCATGTTGATTTTCTGATTGAAAGTAGAAATGGGTTTAACAACTTCATTATATGAATCGATAATTGTAAAATCACCATCTTCATATTCATATTTTTTTGTTGAAATTAAGCTGTCATTATGATTAAAATTCTTTATTGTTTCTATCCGTAATCCCCCCGCTTCTACATAGTCTCCATCATAAGGAAGACTATCATAATATGCAAAATTTACTTTTCCATTTACACATTTCCAACTTGAAAGATTTAAATGATATGTTTGTCCAGCAGTTAAATCAGCATACATTCTTACCTGAGAATCTTCTTCGAAAAAATACCCTGCTCCGGGTGGAAACCGAACGTTTGTATCGCTTGTTACATTTCCCAAATCTGAAACGGCGTATATGGGAATGGGAATATGATTTTCATCAGAAATACTAAACGTTATATTTTCATGATGAGAGTCCGGGCAGTTCCCCGTTTCATCAGCTGAAGTGTTAAAATAGCCCACAATATAAAATTTTTGATCAAACGGAACTGAAAAACTAATGCTATGGTTTTGTGTGCCGCCTTGACTACCCGAAACCGCAACATTTTCTATATAGAGATCCGTATTAAAAGGGGGGTAAACCTTTTCACGAATTTCTGTCAAATTTCCTTCATAGGTAAATTCTGTATAACCTTTAGTCGGGTAAATTATTTTACTTAAAGTACCATTTTTGGCAAATGTTTTATTAGGTTTTCTGTCTCCGGTAACTTTATAAATCAAATTATTAAAGTCCGTTTCTGTAGGGCTCACCAAGAAATATTCAGGTAAGTTATTATAATCTAACAATGAATTATATATAAATTTGGTGTTATTTTTTCCGTTGTAATAACCCAATATATCTTGCGCATACGAAAACCGATTAGGCAGCACATCCGGATTATAATATTCAAATGAATAGGAAGATGAGTTTTTCGGTGAATTATTATGAAAAGTAATTGATTTTAAAAAAGGACGTGAAATAGGTACAGAATAAGAATGTACACCAATGACAGTGGAAGGATATATATCATAAGAAAATGCAATATTTTGTACATCGACACCACTTTTTACTGTAACAGATTGAAGTTTAGGGAAATTTTCATTATCAATAACATCTTCAAATTCACCAATTTGAAAGTTTACTTCATAATTATCTCCCTCAATACGCAAAGGAGAAGCAACAAAAGCTATTGTATTAAAATTGCGGGATTCGGCAGGATAAACTATAGGCATACCGGTTTCTGTACTTGATCTGGCTCTGTATCCTATTTCAGCGGTTTGACTAAAACCATCAGTGTACCAAATTCTCTTCCGTTGATAATAAATGTTAAACCTCTTTCCGTCAGGATAAATAACTTGAGACAGGAACCAAGCGTTAATATGCCTTACTCTTGAAGGAAAGCCACCTATTTGATTAGGTCTGGAATTGCTTGTTTCAACACCTCCGTTCCCTCCAAAAAAATACTTGGTTCCATTCGGTGTAATTACTCTTAATTTATGCGAACTCGTTAAAGAGTCTCTTAGCGGATTTATGATTTCGATTTTTAAATCATCGATGGTCAATTTAGTAACTGATAAATTCTCATCAAGCATAAATTTAGTTTGATATCCATCTACATTTAAAGTAAATAAATCTCTCTCAGAATCAACACGATCACCATTTAAAGTATTGCCAATATGAAAATTATCGCTCCCTGTAATTGGCAGATTAATATTGTATATTCTAGTTAAATTATCCTCATCCGGAAAATCTCGTATTGTTCTAGTAATTGAACCTAAGTTCAAACTCCAGCCCATGCCTAAATTAGTGGGTAGTTCATCTACTCTTAATCCTTGTGATGAATAATACATTTTCACATCAAAATTATGAGAACCCATAGGTATTGTGAACAGAGGAACAGATGGAGTTATAACTCCTGAACTCAAATTTACAGGTACCATTCCGTATTTTTCAAATGCTGCTGAATTAGGACTTAGCGGGGTAATATTAAAATAATTATTGGCTTGATCCTGCCCAAATGTTTGGGAGAAAAAAGATAATAATATAATTATCAATGTTATTTTTTTTCTCATGGCATTTTATTTTTTAATAATTTTAGTATTCACAGATTTCTTTTCGGTGTTTGCGGTA
>CAZHFE010000126.1:0-3149 GCA_964532055.1 uncultured Kaistella sp.
ACCGCTTCTCAGTGCAGGAGAAGGATAAAACGCGCCTTCTATCTTGGCAATCGGCTGGGTTTGGTGATATCCCCAGATAATCGTTACCGGAACGCCGTCTTTGGTGGTGTACTGTTCGAGGTTACCTTTGTTATCGTATTGGTCGTAGGTAACTTCGGTTTTGCTGCTGCCGGTTAAAAGATCGGTAGATAATACAGAACTTGGTAATAAATCAAGTGGATTGTCATATCTGGTCTCTGTCTTAGCAATGGTTATATTGTCTTTTTTAACCTCTGTCTGCAACGGAATCCCTATCATATTGGCATCAATTAATTTTTGATTTCCTTTCTCATGGGCGTATTGGTAGTGGCTCTCCTGAACACTGCTGTTAGGAAAAGTCGTCTTTTGAATTGTCGGCTGATAATGCAACGGATTGTTGTAGAAATACTCGGTAGTGGTTACCAGCTTTTTATAAGAGCTATCATCATTAATAGCAACGGGAACTTCATCAAAATATATAGTTTCAACCCTTCCTAAAGGTGCTGTATTATAACTTGGAAGCGGAGAATATGCTGCAAATAAATTAAAAACCGTATTATTTAGCGTATATCCATGTCTATATATAGGGATATTATATGCCGGCTCTACATTTAAATTATATAGTGTGTTTACAACATTATAATTATAATTATAGGTTGTCTTTGATATCCATACTAAATTATTATTTCCTCTATTTGCTATTTGCTTAGTCATTAAAGGTTTCCCATTGAAATCATCGAAAAGAAATGTCCTTTCATATTTATACAAAAAACTTTGTGTTAGATTCTGTAAATTCTCTCCATAATAATATGACGTATCAGCAGGTGTTATCAATATTTTAATTTCCTTATATCCGCCACTACAAAATGTTTTTTCTTCTCCACCTTTTTCAAAATTGTCTCCTCCAAAACTAGTTGTAACATTACGAAAGGTAAATTTTTCAAAATAGTTATCCCATTTCGATTCGGAGGAATAATTAGAAGAAAGTAATTCATACTCTCTCGCATACGGAATTAAAAACGTACCCCAAGTATCACCTGCATTGACTCTATAAATCCCCGCTCTGTAAGCAGTACTTAAAAAGCCGTCTGGATAAGGATTATTTCTTATATATGAGTTATTATTGTAAATTTCGTCATATGTACCATAATATAATCTTTTAATGTTAAAAGCATTTCCGTTTTCATCACTGTCATACATACGCTTTAGTCTTAATCCGATATCATTCGCTTTTATGTAATTACTTTTATATGAAAAATTCATATCTCCTTCATAACTAACATTATTCATTTTTATTAATGATAATATCAACTTATATTTTATGTTTTTATCAGTATGGAAAATAAAATTTTTAGATTCACTTCTTGGAATTCCAAGTTGATCTTCCAGCGGCTTATTAAGAAGTACCGATATGCTATCTAAAAGTTGGTTAGTTTGTTCATTTATAAGTTTAAGAAATACTTTTATATACGGGTGGGTTGCTATTGTGGGATTATCTTGTATAATCCAAATAGTCCCTTCTATTTTATCATCAAATATCTCACCACCATCTACCAAAACGACTGATTCATCTTTATCGTCATCAACGTGAGTATCTCTGCCTTCCACAGTAAATTTTTTACTTTCAAGTCCCTCATATTCAAAATGAGTAGTTCCTTTGGTTGGATATTTTATCTCTTTTAATGTTCCCTTCTTTGCAAATTCAATATTGGAATTCCGGTTTGCGTAATGATACGCAGGGAAATAAGAGAAGTTATATCTAATATCATCATCATCCTTATAAAGCTCTCTTAAATCAGGTAAAAATGAGTTGTTATTCCGTCCATTATAATAGCCATATACATCAACACTATAGCTTTTAGGGTTAGGTAAATCACGAGGCTCATCATAGATAAAAGAATGCTCACTTTCAAAAACTCTATCGTTATTATGATAGTTGTATTTTTCTATACTACTTAAAAAGAATCTTATTGTTTGTGAATTCTCTTCATGATTTAAATACTCAAAATCAATTGTCTGTTGTAATTTATTGGTAGGAGTATTTAAAATATCAACAGAACTAATACGTCTATATACAGAATTGGGTATTTTATAATAATTTATTTTAATCGTTTTATCCCTACTTATAATTGTTGAAAGTTCTACCGGATTTTTTACGGTTAATAATTGTTCTGAAAAACTCTGATTTATATCAGTAATATTCCCCTCCCCATTTATAAGATGTTCATCATCTTCTGAATGCTGAACGGTTTTTATAGGTAAAATTTCGTTTTTTCCTAGCCAATAAGCCCGTGTAGTACCTGTAAAAACATTGTACAAAAATTTTATTTCATTATTGGTGGAGCTTTTAATTTTTGTTAGATAAAAACTGGTAACATTGTTGGTTACTTCGCCATCTCCTCTAATAAAAGTTCTTTCAATTGCATCATTACCTCCAAAGTAATATTGTGTACCATCAACATCAGTAATAATAAACTTGTAGCTAGTTCTGAAATCACCAATTGTCTCTATTTTAACAAAATTATTCCGAGATAAAAGTACAGGTTTTAAATCTTTATCCAAGAAAAATTTACCGCTTAGTCCATTGACTGAAAACTGAAAAATATCAATTTCATTGTCATATTGCGTATTCAAGTGATATGAATTCAAAATTTCTGCTTCTGGCGATTTATCTAAAACATAAGGAATATTTTGAATTTCAGAACTATTCAAAAGTATTCTCATATTGGGGCTATTTTCATCAGGCAAATCATAAACTGTTCTGGTAATAACTCCTCCCATTTGCAATAGCCAGCTCATTCCAGCATTGCTTGGAATGTCTGCCACTTTCACCCCTAGATTGGCATAATTGAGAGTGATATTTGAGAATATATTATGATCCTTAATTTCAGCAATCGGTATGCTGATTTGCGCCATACCGTGATATTCGTTTAAGGGCATATTTCCATATTTCGCCATTTCAAATGCCTGTGGACTTGGTGGAACAATATTGAGTATATTCTCCTCTTGTTGTCCAAGAAGATTAGCTGAAACTGAAATCATTAATAAAATTGAATATATCTTTTTCATAATAAGTATTTTATTTTTTAATAATTTTAGTATTCACAGATTTCTTTTCGGTGTTTGCGGTA
>CAZHFE010000127.1:0-3091 GCA_964532055.1 uncultured Kaistella sp.
TGATTGGCAGAATGCTTCAGGAACAGTTTTGGGACGTTTTTGATAATTATAAATCAGACGTATTTATCCAAGACATCAGAGTTACCAATAAAGTATTGGAAGATGTGGGATATTTTCTGCATCCCGGCGATTTTCCTCCGTCTTATATAGTACAACTTTTGCAGGTAGATGCTGTTGTTTTGTGTACTTTTGATATTCACGTTGATAATTCCAGAACAGGTTGGCAAAATCTTACCAAAGCATTGGGAGAGGTGGCAATGTCTTCACTGAAAGGGGCCGTTCCGGGAATGCAGGCGTTACAATTTATAAAAAATCCTAATCTTGTTGTCAATCTCGTAACGAATCCCGGGCAGTTTTTTACAAAACTGAAAAACGGAGATATTTCTGATCTTGCTTCTATTGCAGGAGGATTTTTACCGGAAGGACCTTGGCAAAAAGTCGCCGATGTGGCAGCAAAAAATTCAAAAACCATAGTAAAAGTTGCAAAAGGAGATACCAAAAACCTTATCAGCGATTTGGTAAAAGACAACGCTTCACTCATCGGAAGCGAATTTAAACTGGACAATCAGGTTGTTAATCTTATCAAAAATAATTCGACGTCTATTCAAAACGTAATGCAGGGAAATACCAAAGGATTGATGTTTGATTTGATTAATAATAATGTCAGTTCCATAACGCAGCAATATCTTGGTGAACAAAACACATTATTAACCAGTGCAATAAATAACAATTCCACCATTTTTGCCAATCTTACTACCGGAAATACGCAAGGTATAATGAAAGATTTTCTCGATAAAAATCTGAGTGAAGCCTTTAATCTGATTCCGGAAGAAAATGTTTCGTTCTATTCCAATCTGATAATGGAAAACAAAGATGTAGTAAGCAAAATCACAAAAGGCGATTTTTCCGGATTAACGACTCATTTCCTCACTCAGAGTACCGCTCTTCTCGGAGAAGCAATTCCGCAGGAAGATGCCCAAAAATATATTGGATTACTTGCCGATAAAGAGAAAATAAATCTCCTTTTGGAGGGCGATACTTCAACCATTCTTACCACACTTACCAAGCAGGGAACAGAACTTTTCGGAGAACAGATAAAAAATGTCGATATTCAGAAATTTGCAAAATTAATTGGCGAGAATAAAGAAATTGTTTCCGGTATAATAGAAGGTGACATCAACAAAACGCTGGCTTCTTTCCTGAAAACCGACACCAAATTATTAGGACAGGAACTGAATCAGGATCAAGTAAATAATCTTGTGAATATTGTGAAAGACAAAGGTTATTCTTTGGAGACAATTCTGGACGGCTCTGCAACCGGAATGTTGGGAAGCTGGGTTTCGGATTTGGGATTGAAAAGCGAAAAAGACAAGGTGTTTGTAGATGCTTTTTCCACTGCTCTTTTAAATAACAAAGATCTTGTAAAAAGTATTCTTAAAGAAGATAAAACAGCATTGAAAACAGCATTGGGAGGAAACGCAGATGAAAAACAAATCGATTTTATACTGAAAAACAAATCAAAATTCAATGAACTTGTAGGATTGAGCAGCGACGAAGATTTTTCGATTCTCAGCAAAAACGATGAGGATATAAAAGTAATGGCATATCAACTGATGGAAAACAAAGGGACATTAGACGGTGTGATGAAAGGTTCTGCCGATGAAATCTACGGAAGTTTAAAAACCAATGAAGAAGATGAAACTTCTGTTTTGGATAAAAAACTGGCGGCAAAACTTTCCGAAGGTTTGATATCCGAAAGGAAAAATATTTCTATGGTAATGGCAAATGCTAAAATCAATCAGATGTTGTTATCGGATATGATTGATTTACAGTTTTTTGAATTTAAAAACGATGCATTTTTGGAAGATTATGAAAATGTAAGTCTGAGAAAGAAAACCTTTTCACAAACTACGGCATCAATTCTGGATCCTACATTAGACCCGAAAGATTCTACAAAAATGAGCATCAATATTTTTGACAAACAAGACAATGACTTGCTTTGGCAATACATCAACGAAAATTCCAAAGCCCGACTTTACGATATGAAAAAAACGCTGGAATCTGTTGTAAAGCGTATTAATAAAAGATTTCCTTATTTCACTAAATATAAATAATTATTGAATTTTAATAAAATGAAAAAACTTTATGTATTAACAGCTCTTGCAATATCTTCTATTGCTTTTGCTCAGGCAGTTAAATTTTCAACAGAAACAAAAGCAGCCTACAAAAATCTGGTAGAAGAAGGCATTAAAAATGGATTATCTCAAGAAGAAGCCATAGAAAAGGCTTTGGAAAATGATGGTTTTAAAAAAATCTATATTGAGGATTTGAAAAATGCGAATAAAAAAACTTCTAAAGAAGGGATTATTCTGTCTAAAAACTTCATCAAACTTACCTCTCACAAAAAAGTAGCGATTCTACCTTTTTCCACAGAGATTGTAAGCGATAAAAAGAAACAAAGCAAGAAAGAAAACATCAAAAAGGAGGAGAAAACAATGGATATGATTCAGGAAGAGATGTATAAACACTTTGCAAAAAACCAGTTCAATTATTTTGTGGAATTTCAGGATATTGACAGAACCAACCAAATCCTGAGAAGCAGCGGATTGTGGAACAATCTTTCCAGAACACCCACCGAAGATCTCGCAAAAGCTTTGGGTGTAGATGCTGTCATCCGTGGAGATTACGAACAGGAAACTAAAAGTAAAGGAACGGGAACCATAGCTACAAATGCACTATTAACTGGTGGTGGGTCTCTTCTTTTTGGATCATCCCAAAAAACAAAAGGCGAACTCACCTTATCCATTGTTGATGGCAAAACCGGCGAAGTATTGTGGAGAAAAGAATCCGCAGAAAAAAATGATGATACTGAAAAAATGATGAAGTATATTATGAAAAGCATCAACAAATCTTTCCCTTATCACAACGAGTTGGTAGAGTAAAAAAACGAAGTATTATGATAGTTTGTATACCCGATTGCAGTTTTTGTAGTCGGGTTTTTAAATAAACGAATGCAATTTTTGAAAAAAAGTACAAGTAAGAATTGTGGATACTTTAATTTTCATATTTTTGTATGAATCATTAAATTTTA
>CAZHFE010000128.1:0-1865 GCA_964532055.1 uncultured Kaistella sp.
ATGAATATTTCAGTTAATATTTTTAATCTCTACTATTTTTATGCAAACTTAAGTGTTATTGACGAAATGTGGGGTTTATTAATTACCCAAACAAAAAAAGGTTCGGAAAAATTCCGAACCTTTTTTTTATAAGAAGTTGATTTTTCCTAAGAATTAAACCCCTCAATAATTTTAGAAAAATCTTCTATTTTCAGAGCAGCTCCTCCGATTAATCCGCCGTCAATATCCTGTTGCGAAAAAATTTCTTTTGCATTGTCGGGTTTTACAGAACCACCGTATAAAATAGAGATTTCATCGGCAACTTCTTTTCCGTATTTGTTGGCAATCAGATTTCTGATGTGTGCATGAATTTCTTGCGCTTGTTCGGGAGTTGCAGTTTCGCCTGTTCCTATTGCCCAAACTGGTTCATAAGCAATCACCACTTTTTTGATTTCCTCAGCAGAAAGTGTGAAAAGTGCAACTTCTGTCTGGTTTTTTACGACCTCCAAATGTTGTCCGGATTTTCTTTGTTCCAAAGTTTCACCATTACAATAAATCGGAATTAAACCTTTGTCTAAAGCCAATTTCACTTTTCTGTTGCAGTGAGAATCGGTTTCACCGTGATATTGTCTTCTTTCAGAATGTCCTATGATTGCTCCTGTTGCATCAATAGATTCTAACATATCTGCAGAAATTTCGCCTGTAAAAGCACCACTTTCGTGTTCGCTCATATCCTGAGAAAAAACTCCGATTTCGTCATTTTCGTATAAATCTTTTGCCATCATCAAATAGAGAGACGGCGGTGCAATCCACACTTCGCAGTTGGTTGCGTTTGTTTTTTTGTATTCTAATAATTGAAACATCAGTTGTTGTGCATCAATTACGTTTTTGTTCATTTTCCAGTTTCCTGCGACAATATTTTTTCTCATAATCAGGGTTTAAGGTTTAAAGTTCAATGTTCAATGTTTAAAGTTTAGTTCAGATTCCACATATTTTTCAGCAGCTTGTAAAACTGATGTTCTCTTTCAGTTACTTCATCATCTGCTTTGATGAGGGATTTTGCGAATTTTGCAAAATCTTTTCTTTCTTTTTCGGTAGAATCTTCAAGGAAACATCTTGCATGGAACTCAAAATGGTCTTTCCATTCTTCCGGCTGTAAAGTGGCGATAATTTCTAATTCGCTGTCAAGATTCATTTTAAACGGAAATTCTTCCGCCAAATATTCCTGAATGAGCATTCCTTCTTCGGGAGCAAATTCACCGTCTACAGATGAAAGAATCATCAGAAGATGATAACCTGCAATAGGTTTGTTAGATTTTTGCATATCGAGTTTTGTTTAAGATTTAAATTAAGGTTTATATTGTATTTTGCTGGTTGTTTGTAAATCAGTATTCCAAAATTATTTTAACTCAGCAATACAAATGTCAAAGCGATAATAGCTGGTAATGCTTGAGTGAAAAATATTCTTTTAGAAGCCGATAACGCTCCGTAAATTCCCGCAACCACAACACAACTCAAAAAGAATATGGCTACGTTTTTTTGCCAAGTTAGATCTGTGATAAAAAAACTCCAAATAAGTCCTGCTGAGAGAAAACCGTTGTATAATCCTTGATTGGCAGCTAATTTTTTGGTGGATTTGAATAATTCTTCAGGCAATGCTCCTTTAAAGATTTTTTTACCCACAGTTTCCCAAGCAAACATTTCCATCCACAAAATAAATAGATGTTCAAAAGCTACTATTGCAATTAATATTTTTGCGATGATGGGTGTAAATTCCATACTATAATTTTAATATTTGGTATTCTTTACCTTATAAAAATTATTTCTTAATATAATCTTTTGCAGACATTTTATCGGTGATTTTTCCGTTTTGCAAAATTAATACA
>CAZHFE010000128.1:1965-3038 GCA_964532055.1 uncultured Kaistella sp.
ATAATCTTTTGCAGACATTTTATCGGTGATTTTTCCGTTTTGCAAAATTAATACAAAAGGATTGCTTCTTGCAATGGTTTTTATGGCAGTTCCGTCCATCATTGCATTATTAATGGTTTTGAAAGTATTCGGATTTGTAGAAATTCCGTAAGTCAAAGCATTTTTCTCAGCTTTTACTTTTGCTTCGGTTTTGGCTAAAATTTCTTTATCTGCTTTTTCAGGATGATAAGAAAAAATTAAAATTGCTTTCGGCGATTTCAGAATTTCTTCCGTTAAATCCATTCCTTCCGCAGATTCTGGTTTGAATTTCACAATCTCTGATGAATAACCTTCTTTGATAATTTTAGAAGTGGTTTTCGCCTCATCTATTTTCCAAGGCGAACCTTCTTTCCAATATTCTTCTTTGTTCACATAATCGTCCTGATTTACTTCTTTTACTTCTCCTGTTTTTTCGTTTTTCAGAGAGTAAAAAGTTTTGTATTCCGACGGATTTTTAGCAATCTTTCCTTTTTCGGAAACGAGATCTGTTCCTTTTTTATAATCTCTGAAATCAATCAAAGGTTCGTGAGCAATTCCGTGATAAACAATATAGCCGAAAATCAAAATTCCCAAACCGAGAAAAGTGGTTTTCAGACAACCTTTTTCGTTGTTTAGTTTACCCGATTTTTTATATAAAATCCATAAAAGAATTAACCCGAAAAGTAAAATAATATCTTTCCAGAAACTTTGCCAAGGTGTGAATTTCAGCGCATCACCGAAACAACCGCAATCTGTAACGACATTGAAATAAGCAGAATAAAAAGTGAGAAATGCAAACAAAACGCACAATGCAATCAGTACGGAAAGTGTTGTTTTCAAACGGATTTTCATAAGCATCATTAATCCGAAAACCAGTTCTATGGCTACAACGAAAATCGCAAGAAGAAGTGCCTGTTTTTCAAAAAACGGTATATTGAAAACTGCCGGAGAAAAATACTCCTCCAATTTAAACGAAAAACCGACAACATCTACCGCTTTTACAAATCCGGAAGCGATAAAAATAAGGGCAATTAAATAGCGTAAAATTCTTTTCA
>CAZHFE010000129.1:0-3009 GCA_964532055.1 uncultured Kaistella sp.
CTCTAAACAATCACAGAGCGGGTATTCCTCTCAACAATCACAGAGCGGGAATTACTCTCAACAAAGTTCGGTTGGTAATAATAATAGAGATGAATCAACAGGTAAAAATAACATCATTTCTTCATTAGGTTACAATTCGCAGATAAAAGCAAGTTTAGGAACTGCAATCTGTATGGTGGAATATGAGAAAGACGAAAAAACCTTTAAACAATGGATTACTGGTGTTGTGGACGGAAAAAACATACCTGCTGATGTATGGCTGAAAGTGAAAAACGGAAAATTCATTGAAGCAGAATGAAACTAATAGAACTATTCTCCGGCATCGGAGGAGAAACTGAATTATGAAAATATCAGACTTAAAATTAAACGACAAAGTAGAGATAAACGGCTTTGATTATCTCTACAAGGGAGTACAGAAAATCCGAAAAGTGAATTTCGGAGTTGTACAGCAAATCGTTTTCGAGAGAAACGAGGGAACGAGATATGATTACAAGTATTTTGATTTAAAAGTAGGAAACAAAGATTTGAAAGAAGATAACGGAAAACATATTTTATAAATGAACTATCAGGAATTCTTAGAAAGGAAAAAACATACAATCGGAAATTTCGGTTTTAAACCAACATATATACCAGAAATGGCTTTTGATTTCCAAAAGTATATCATAGATAAAGCTGTTGAAAAAGGCAGAATGGCAATTTATGCAGATACCGGCCTTGGCAAAACATTGATGCAATTATCAATTGCCAGAAATATCGTAGAGAAAACAAACAAGAACATTCTCATTCTTACTCCTTTGGCTGTCGGTTTTCAGTTTATTGATGAAGCATTTGACAAACAAATTACCGATGATATACAAATTACCAAGGATGGGAAATTCAATAAAAAAATTGTTATCTGTAATTATGAAAGACTTCATTATTTGGATCCTAATGATTTTGAGTGTGTAATACTGGATGAAAGTTCTATTTTAAAAAATTTTGATGGTAAGATCAAGAATCAGATTACTGCTTTCATCAAAAAAATTCCATACCGGTTCTTTAGCACTGCAACACCATCTCCGAATGATTACATTGAATTAGGCACATCATCCGAGGCGTTGGGATATATGGGTTATATGGATATGCTGACAAAATTTTTTAAGAATAATCAGAATACGGCTGATAGTAATAATAGAAATATTGGAGAAAAGTTTTATCTGAAACCACACGCTGAGCAAGATTTTTTTGCTTGGGTTAACAGCTGGTCCATAACCATAAAAAAACCTTCTGATTTAGGATTTTCAGATGAACATCATATTTTACCCGAATTGATCGTAAAGGATCATATTGTAGAAAATCAATCAATGGTAGATGTTAATGGTCAATTGCTTTTGTTTACTCCAATTGCAAAAACAATGACTGAAGTTAAGCACGAGCAAAAGCAGACCGTAAGAGAACGTTGTGAGAAAGCTGTTGAACTGGCTTACGGAAAAACTTCCGTTTACTGGTGTAATCTTAATGAGGAAGGCGATTTGTTAAACGATCTCGATCAGGAAGCCGTTCAGATATCCGGAGGTATGAATATAGACAAGAAGGAAGAATTACTGGTAGCATTTTCCAAAAAACAAATAACAAGACTGATAACAAAGCCAAAGATAACGGCCTTTGGATTAAACTGGCAACATTGCGGTCACAGCACATTTTTTCCTACTTGGAGTTACGAGCAGTATTATCAGGCAATAAGACGTTTTTGGAGATTTGGGCGTAAAGATGAGGTTGTGATAGAAAGAGTTGTTTCAGATGGACAACAAAGGGTTTTAGATGCCATCGAATTCAAAACTCAAAAAGCAATTAATCTGCATCAGAATTTAACAGATAATGTGAACAGGACTTTTGTTCCATTACTAAAAGAATATGACAAACCTATTAAACAACCAAAATTTATTTCAAGATGGTAAAACAACAAATAATATCCGATGATTATGCAATATACAATTCAGATTGTATGTATGTGCTTCCGACACTTGAAGATGAAAGCATTGATTTAGCAATTTATTCTCCGCCTTTTGCCGGCCTATATAATTATTCGAGCTCTGAAAATGATTTTTCAAACTGTGAGAACAAAGAACATTTTCTTGAGCAATATGAATATTTAATAAAACAAATGGCACGGGTAACAAAGCCGGGAAGGATTAACGCTGTGCATTGCACTGATGTTTTTGATAACCGTTCCTTCCTATGGGATTTTCCACACGAAATAATAAATCTTCATGAAAAATATGGCTTACAGTATCGTAACAGGATAACTATATGGAAAGAACCTTTGAAAGTTAGGATGAGAACAATGGTACAAAGCCTTATGCACAAGTTCATTGTCGAGGATTCAACAAGATGTTTTACAGCAATGCCGGATTATATTTTGGTATTTACAAAAAAAGGAGAAAATAAAGTTCCTGTAACTCATCCGAATGGTTTCAAAAATTATTTTGGTGCTACTCAGATACTGCCAAATATACTTCAAGCATGGAATAATGCAAATAAAACTGATTTTAACGAAAAAACACTTTGGAACTATTTAATTGAGAAATATTCTAACTGGAAGGACCCGAAAACAAATAAATTAAGTCATTACGTTTGGCAGCGTTACGCTTCATCTGTCTGGGATGATATCCGTATTGATAACGTTTTACCGTTCCGGGATTCTAAGGAAGAGGACGATGAGAAGCACGTTCACCCTTTGCAATTAGATGTTATTGACAGACTTGTTGAATTGTATTCAAATCCGGATGAAGTAATCTTAACGCCGTTTATGGGTGTGGGCTCCGAAGTTTATTCTCCTGTTTCTTTAGGTAGAAAAGCAATAGGAATAGAACTGAAGGAAAGCTATTTCAAACAGGCAACTTTAAATATTAAAGAAGCAAATAACAGGTTTTACAAACCAAGTGTAAACGAATTAAACTTTGATTACAAAGGATAACCAACCTACTTTATTTTAAAACAAAATGGCAAGACAAAACAGTATAGGACTTT
>CAZHFE010000130.1:0-3001 GCA_964532055.1 uncultured Kaistella sp.
ATTTTTTATAAATTTGTGCAAAGTTAATTTAAAAAAGGAAAATAATGACGTCTTTTTGGCTATTCTTAAGCAGTGTTTTCAAATGGTCTTTCGGATTTTTTGATTTTGCAGGAAATTTTATCAACTGGGTTTTATTCATCGCTGCAACAATTTTGTTCTGCTATTGGTGTTATGTTTTGGTAGCAACTTTGGGTGGTGATAAAGACAAAGATTACCATTCGCCAACGGAAGGAAATCACCCGTATTATGACCCTGAAATTATGAAGAAAGGCAACTAAAAAACAACTGAATATAAATAATTGATACCTTATATTTATTATAAAATCCCGAAATTTTAAAGTTTCGGGATTTATTTTTTAGGGTCTTATATTTTTATGCTTTGATGTATAATGCCTTTTTGATTTCAGATTTTATGGTTTCCAGTTTCGGGAACCATTCTGCAAAAAGTGCCGCCGAATAAGGAGCAGGAGTATCGGGAGTGGTAATTCTTTTGACAGGTGCATCTAAATAATCAAATGCTTTTTGCTGTACCATATATGCAATTTCTGATGAAACCGATGCAAATGGCCACGCTTCTTCCAGAATAACCAATCGGTTTGTTTTCTTTACTGAAGAAAGTACAGTATCATAATCCAACGGACGAACTGTTCTCAAATCAATCACTTCAACAGAAATTCCCTCTTTTTCCAAATCTTCTGCTGCCTGAATCGCAAGTTTCATAATCTTCCCGAAAGAAACCAATGTTACATCTTTTCCTTCTTTTTTAATGTCGGCTTTACCAAGAGGAATGTAGTATTCATCATCGGGAATTTCCATTTTGTCGCCGTACATCTGTTCAGATTCCATAAAAATTACAGGGTCATTATCTTGAATGGCAGATTTTAATAAACCTTTTGCATCATAAGGATTTGACGGAACCACCACTTTCAAACCGGGGCAGTTTGCATACCAGGATTCCAGTGCTTGAGAGTGTGTTGCTCCCAATTGTCCTGCAGAAGCAGTAGGACCGCGGAAAACAATTGGGCAGTTCCATTGACCGCCACTCATTTGTCTGATTTTTGCTGCATTATTGATAATCTGGTCAATTCCGACTAATGAGAAATTAAACGTCATAAATTCCACAATCGGTCGGTTTCCGTTCATTGCAGAACCTACCGCAATTCCCGAAAATCCCAATTCAGCAATCGGTGTATCAATTACTCGTTTTGCCCCGAATTCATCAAGCATTCCTTTTGATGCTTTGTAAGCACCGTTGTATTCCGCTACTTCTTCACCCATTAAATAAATAGATTCGTCTTTGCGCATTTCCTCGCTCATTGCCTGTGCAATCACTTCACGAAAAGTATATTCTGCCATAATTTTGTAAGTAAATAAGTTACAAAACTACTGATTTTTTTGGAAATTATTTTGCTGAAATTATTTGAGCGTTCAACAAACTTTGTCACAACCAACTTTATTGTAAATTTGCTGTTATGAAATTTTTTAAAGAATTCAGAGGCGGAGAAATTTTTGCGCTGGTTTACCGTTTGTTTCTCGCGTTTCTCTTTTATCAGATTGCCCGGTTTCTTTTTTGGTTTTTCAACAAAGAACTGATTCCCGTTGATGGAATTTCAGAATATTTCAATATAGCTTTCTACGGAACAGCGTTTGATACAACTGCGATTTTGTACGTAAACTCACTTTTCATTTTGCTGAGTTTGGTTCCTATAATTATCAATACTAAAAAATCTTATCAGAAATTTTTGTTCTGGCTCTATTTCATTACCAACGGAATTGCTTATTCTATGAATTTTGGCGATTTTATTTACTATAAATTTTCTCAGGCAAGATTGACAACGGCAGCGATGAATGTCGCACAACACGAAAATAATATCGGGAAAGTTTTTCTTGTTTCGGTTTTAGAACACCCTTTCGTAATTTTATGGTTTTTGGTTTTAATGATTTTGTGGATTTTCCTTTACAAAAAAGTAAAAGTTATCGAAAGAAAACCGCAAAAACTAATTCCGTATTTTGTCTTTTCCGTTATTACGCTTTGTATTACTGCAACACTTGTTGTAGGCGGAATTCGTGGAGATTTCAAACATTCAACAAGACCGATAAATTTGGTTGATGCAAACCGACACGTTAAAAAACCGGTTCAGGCAAATATTGTTCTCAACAGTGTTTTTTCGTTTTTCCGGACAATAGATACCAACAATTTCGAGGAAGTACATTTCGTTTCGGAAAAATTTATCAATGAAAATATTCGTCCTTACAAACTTTACGAAAGAGAAACTCCCGAACCGAAACCGAACGTCGTGATTTTTATCCTCGAAAGTTTTGCGAAAGAATATTCCGGTGCGTTCAACAGAAATACCGAAATCAAAAACTTTGTTTCTTACACACCTTTTTTCGACAGTTTGGCGACACAGAGTTTAATTGCAACCAACGCTTTTGCTAACGGAAGACAGTCCATTCACGGGATGAGTTCGGTTTTAGCAGGAATCCCGAGTTTGAAAGATGCGTTTACAAGTTCGCCTTATTCCAACCAAAAAATACAATCTATTGTTTCTGTTTCTAATGAAATGAGTTATGATACTTCATTTTTTCACGGTGCACCAAATGGAAGTATGGGATTTTTAGGTTTCGGAAATATTCTAGGCTTCAAGCATTATTATGGAAAAACTGAATACAACAACGATGCGGATTTTGACGGAATGTGGGGAATTTGGGACGAACCTTTTTTTCAGTATTTTGCTAAAACTTTAGATACGAAAAAATCGCCGTTTTTCGCAACATTGTTTTCGGTTTCTTCTCATCACCCGTTTAAAATTCCTGAAAAATACAACGGAAAATTCAAAAAAGGAACTTTAGAAATTCACGAACCGATAGAATATGCAGATTATTCGCTGAAAAAATTCTTTGAAACCGCCCGAAAAATGAAGTGGTACAACAATACGATTTTTGTTTTTGTTGCAGACCACACCAATCAAGTCGGTTATCCGGAATATGAAAAAACCGT
>CAZHFE010000131.1:0-2999 GCA_964532055.1 uncultured Kaistella sp.
CAAAACCAATTTCTACCATTGCAGAAACCGAAGAAATCATCAGAAAAAACATGAACATTCATTTTGATGATTATATAGAATATCTAAAAAAATTGAAAGAAAATAAAGATTTCACAAAATTCTTTTCTACATATGAAGAACTGAACCGTGAAGCAAAAAATATATATTCAATAGAAACAGAATCTGATTTCCGTAAATTTTTGGAAAAAACAAAAGGACAGAAATTTGCTGAAGAATACTGCTCCGTTTCAGAAAAAATACAGATAGAAAAATATGCACCGTTCCATTCTGACGAATATTTGGAGGAATTGCTGAACTCAGTTATAACGCTATATTCCGAGATTAAAAATTAATCAATTTTATTTCATATTTTTGCGGAATTAATAATTTCAATAAAATGTTTGAATTTTTCTCTTTAAAAGAAACCCTCACTGCAACAATGGTACTTTTTGCAGTAATAGATATTGTCGGTTCTATTCCTATTATTGTAAGCTTGAAACAGAAATTCGGGAAAATAGAATCAGAAAAAGCCGCAATTGTTGCAGGCGTTTTAATGATTGCATTTCTTTTTATTGGTAATAAAATTCTGAAACTAATTGGTGTAGATGTAAATTCCTTTGCAATTGCAGGTGCTTTTGTGATTTTTATCATCGCAGTAGAAATGATTCTCGGCATCGAAATTCAGAAAAACAAAGAAGCAAAAACAGCATCTATCGTTCCTATTGCATTTCCGCTGATTGCAGGTGCAGGAACATTGACCACCACTCTATCTCTGCGTGCAGAATATCACGACATCAATATCATCTGTGCAATTATTCTCAATACTATTTTCGTATATTTGGTGCTGAAATCGGCAAACTGGCTCGAAAGAAAACTTGGGGACGGAACGCTTCAGGTTTTGCAGAAAGTTTTCGGAATTGTGCTTCTTGCGATTTCTATCAAGTTGTTTACGGCAAATTTCGCCCAACTTTTTACCACTTATGTTAAATTCTAAACTCCTGAAAATGAATCTTTTTTATAAAATATTTTTAGTATTATTCATTATTTTCATCGGCTTCAATCTGTATGTTATGGAATGGAATTTAGGATTTTGGCACGAAGAAAACTCAAAGTTCATCTTTTCCATTTCCGCAGGAATCATCGGGATTCTTGTGATTTTCGTACTCCACACGATGAGTAAATTTGTGGGGAAGAAATAACGAAGTTTGTCATTCTAAAAGAAGTATAGACTATTGAAACCAATGATTCTAAATTTAGAGTTTCATTTTTTGTTTTTGAATATTTACTTTTTCACAGAGTTTTTGCATGTTATTTCACAGACAACAGCATTATGGTCAAAAATATTCCATTCGATTTTTATCATTTTATTGCTAATATTTTTATCTTTCAAAAACTCATCATTCATTACAATATGAATTGCTGAACCCTCATTTTTTTCAGTTAATATTTTTAAATTTTCATTTTCAAAAAACGTTTTTGTTTCGCCAATAACTTTTTTGCTTGGATAAAGAAATCCTGAAAATGAAATATTAAAATCTCCCGAATAACATATATTTCCTTTTAATCTTTGAATATCCCTTTTCTGATGTTTCAAATCATTTTCAAAAAACAAATCTTTACCTCCAAAACTTCCGATAATGCTTCCATATAGAATAATTTCTTCATTCTCAGTTTTTATTTTTCCACAAATTGCAGTATAGTCATCGTATGTTTTTATAATTTCCAAAAACGGATATTTTGAAAAAATGCTTACTCTGTTTTCTTTTTCTTTGTATTTTTCTCCATCGTGAAAATTCGGTAATTCTTTGGAGTGAACGCTAAAATATTCTTTTCCGAAATCCAATATTAAATTGGTTTCTGTCAAAAAGATGATATCAGAATTTTCAAATTCTATTAAATTCTGAATAAAATTGATTTTCTCTTTCTGTTGAATCAATGGTCTTCTAACATTCCAACTTAGAATTTTCATTACATTCTTTTACTTATCAAAACCTCATCTCGTCTTTCACTACTCCGCCGTTTTGCGTTAAAGGAAGCAGTTCTGTTTTAATGAAATCTTTGATTCTGTCATTGTCAATATCATTCGGGAAAAGCAGATGAACATTTGCACCTGCATCTAAAGTAAAAAACAGCGGCAAACCTGTAATTCTGCGAAAATCCCAGATTTTATTGATGACTTCTAAAGTTGCGGTTTTCATTAGGATAAAAGCAGGTTCGCTCATCATCATCATTGCGTGAAGTGTCAATGCTTCGTGTTCCACGAGTTTGATAAAACCTTGCATATCGCCCGTTTTCAGGATTTCCTTTAAAACCGAAAAATTTTCGTGGGCTTCTTGGAAACGTCTTTCCGCATACGGATTCGTATTCATCAAACCGTGACCAACAGTAGAAGAAACCGTTTTCTGTCCTTCGTGAATCAGCAAAATCCAATCATTGAAATTTTTGAAAACAGAATGAATTTCCGCATCGGGATATTTCACAGCAAACAAATCTGAACTTCCGGCAACTTCTTTGGTTTCGCCCCAAACAACCAATCCGTCGTACAAACTTCTGCACGCGCTTCCGCTTCCTAATCGTGCTAAAAAACCTGCTTTTTGAATGCCGGATGCCGGATGTTGGATGCTGGGTGAAAATGCGTTATCCAATTCCATCAAACATTTTGCAATCGCTCCGAAACCTGAAGCCGAACTTGCTATTCCCGAACTATGCGGAAAGGTATTTTCGGTTCGTATGATGTATTTTCCTTTGAGAATCCAAAGTAAATACGGCTCGATATTTCTGAAATATTTCTCGATTTTCTCCGCGAATTTTTTTTCTTCATTTCCGGCTAAAAAAGTCTGCACCGAAAATTCTTCATCGGCAAAAAACTGCATTTCGGTATTCGTTCTGCAATGGTTCAGCGTATAACTGATGCTCGGATTGGCAGGAATCTGATTGTCGTATTTTCCCCAATATTTTATCAAGGCAATATTACTCGGACAACTTGCAGAAACAGTTTG
>CAZHFE010000132.1:0-2984 GCA_964532055.1 uncultured Kaistella sp.
AAATGATTGATGATATTTTCATTCTCGGAGGAATTAATCACGCAAGAAAAATAATGGGAATGAAAGACAGCGAAGTCGGTGGAATAGATGTTTTTCTAAAAGATATTGAGAATATCGACAAAGACGCTTCAGAGATAGATCAACTTGTAGGATATAAGAATTATACGGTAAAAGCAACCGATGTATATCCGCAGATAATAGATTTTATTTCAATTTTCGACACTAATATTGCACTCATTATTATAATCATGCTTTTTGTGGTGGTCATCAATATTGTGATGGTACTTCTTATTTTGATTATCGAACGTACTAATTTCATAGGAATGCTGAAAACTTTGGGTGCAAACAATGGACAAATTCGCACGATTTTTATTAATTATACTTTACTGATTATGATTCCGGGATTAGTTTTCGGGAACATTATCGGGATTGGCTTTTTACTTTTGCAAAAATATTTTGGCATCATCAAACTGAATCCCGAAAATTATTATCTCAGTGTAGTTCCTGTAGATTTAAACATCTTGCATATTGTATTCATATCTCTTGGAATTCTTATCGTTGCCGCAATATCACTTATTTTTCCGAGTTACCTCATCAGTAAAATTTCTCCTGTGAAAGCGATTAAGTATAATTAAAAGAGACAAGAATACAATATGCAAGAATCAAAAATCAAGAATTTGAAAGATAAATGATGAAAATTTAAAACGCATAACCTGAAACTTTGAAGATCAAACCTTAAACAAAAAATTATGAAATACTCACAAAACATCCTCGAAACCATAGGAAATACGCCGCTTGTAAAACTGAATAAAGTTTTGGGCGAAGATTTTCCCGCACTGGTTTTGGCAAAAGTAGAAACATTTAACCCCGGAAACTCCGTAAAAGACAGAATGGCGCTGAAAATGATTGAAGATGCAGAAAAAGACGGGCGATTAAAACCGGGAGGAACGATTATCGAAGGAACATCAGGAAATACCGGAATGGGATTGGCTCTCGTTGCGATTATCAAAGGATATAAATGTATTTTCGTAACCAACTCTAAACAATCCAAAGAAAAATGCGATATTCTGCGTGCAGTTGGTGCGGAAGTAATTGTTTGTCCGACCGACGTAAAACCGACCGACCCGCGTTCATACTATTCCACCGCGAAAAGATTAACCGAAGAAACAGAAAATGCTTGGTATGTGAATCAATATGACAATCTTTCTAATAGACAAGCTCATTACGAACAAACCGCTCCCGAAATCTGGGAACAAACCGATGGAAAACTCACGCATTTTGTTGTAGGAGCAGGAACAGGCGGAACAATTACCGGCTGCGGAAAATTTTTCAAAGAGAAAAATACGGACATTAAAGTTATCGGGGTCGATACTTACGGTTCTATTTTAAAAGAGTTCCACGAAACAGGTGAACTGCATTACGACCACGCTTATGTTTATGTTACGGAAGGAATCGGAGAAGACATTATTCCCGAAAATTACGATATGTCCGTCATCGACCATTTTGAAAAAGTAACCGATAAAGACGGTGCAATTTATGCGAGAAAATTAGCCAAAGAAGAAGGTATTTTCTGCGGATATTCTGCGGGAAGTGCAATGTCTGCACTCGTTCAAATGAAAGATCAATTTACTAAAGATGATGTGATAGTTGTTCTGCTTCACGACCACGGAAGCCGATATGTTGGGAAAATTTATAATGATGAGTGGATGAAAGAAATGGGTTGGTTATAAAATTTCCGCTAATTTCTTTGTTAAATTCCTTCGCGAAAATTCCTCAATATTTTCGGAATTGGATTGTAATGTTCCGTTTTTCCACGATATAAATAATGCGGAAAGATATTTTTTCAGTTCCGTTTTTTCGGTGTAGGAAAAATGTTTTCCTGCTTTGGTTTTTTCTAAAATTTTGGAAACATCAGAACCTTTTGAGCCAAAGGAAATTACGGTATTTCCCGTTGCGAGATATTCAAACAATTTCCCCGGAATAATGCCTTTTGAAGATTCCTGCGGAAAATTAGTAATCAGCAAAACCGAAGAATTTTCCATTTCTTCCACCGCTTTGTTGTACGAAATATAACCAAGATTTTGTATAGAATTTTTTAATAATGAAGATTCTAATTTTTCTAAAATCTTATCATCAAAACGACCTGCAATTTTCAGTTGAAAATCATTTTTGAAATCTTCATTTTCCGAAACCATTTCTTCCAGAACTTCCCACAAAATTTCGGGATTGCGAAGTTGCTCCAGAACACCGACGTAACTTAATGTGAATTTTGTTTGAGGTGTTGATGTGTTGATGTGTTGATGTGTTTCCGTTTCATCAAATCCGTTTGTGATACAAACCGCATTCGCTCCCATTTTTCGGAAATTTTCCGCATCGGTAAAACTTGTCGCCAAAGTTATGTCCGCATTTCGGAAAACTTCCTGTTCCAAATTTCTGTGTTTTCGGTCAGAACTTTTAGTGAGTTTCAGGTGTTTGTAATACGAAATTTCTGTCCAAGGGTCGCGGAAATCGGCAATCCATTTCAGGTCGGGAAATTCTTTTTTCAATCCCAAACCGATTAAATGCAGAGAATGAGGCGGTCCTGTTGTAACAATGGTTTCGATGTTATTTTCTTTCAGGTATTTTTTCAAAAATTTTACGGAAGGTTTTACCCAAAAAATTCTTGCATCGGGAATGAAAAAATTTCCCCGAATCCAAATCGACAGTTTGGATTTCCAACTCTGGTTTTTCCCGACATCAAATTGCCCTGCTTTGAATTTTTTATTGCTTTTCCCGAAAAATTCTGCGATTTGGTACGGTTCCCAAATTTTGGTTTTTACCATTTCAATACCTTTCGGAATTTCTGTTAAAAGCGTTTCGTCAATTAAAGGATAACTTGGGTTTTCAGGTGTGTAAATCACAGGTTTCCACCCAAAATCGGGAAGATATTTTGCAAACTTCAACCAACGCTGAACACCGGGACCACCGGAAGGAGGCCAATAATA
>CAZHFE010000133.1:0-2983 GCA_964532055.1 uncultured Kaistella sp.
ATTTTCAAAATTTGCAGAATGCGCAGAACCGATATAAGTCAGAATTCCGATTTGCGGCGAGAATAGATTTTCCAGAATTTCCATTTCACTCGGTTTGGAAATCCCGACTTCAAAAATTCCGAGTTGATGGTTTTTTTTGATTTCTAGCAGAGAAACAGGAATTCCGATTTGCGAATTGAAACTTTTCGGACTTTTTACCGTTGCAAATTCATCGAAAAACGATTGATAGAGCCATTCTTTTACGATGGTTTTTCCGTTACTTCCGGTAATTCCGATGGTTTTCAAATGAAATTGACGGAGATGAAATTTTGCCAATTCCTGTAAAAAACCAACCGAATTTTTAACCACAATCTGCGTAACATCTTTTAAACCAGAGATTTTATTTTCGGAAATAATTATTTTAATTCCTTTATCAACAGCAGATTGTATATATTTTTCCCCAGAATTTTTAGAAGTATTGATCGCGAGAAAAGCGGTGTCTTGTACGGAATAAATATTTCGGCTGTCAAAAGCGATGTTTTTTACCGTAAGATTTTCATTTCCAATAAGCTGGGAATGTGTAATTTCTGAGATTTGTTTTGTGGTGTAGTTCATTATTTCTTTTTTTTCCGCAGGATTCACCTGTGGTTATTCACAATGAGCAATTCATGGCTCTGCTGAACATTTTTTCAGAAATCTTTCCCGTGATTATTTCATCATCTCTTCATGTGGTGCAAATCTACTATCTTCAAGATCTTCCAAATCGTTTGCAATAATGTAATTACTGACGTTGATATAATCTTTCATCTGTAAAATCATTTTCAAACGTTTTTACTGTTAATATTTAAACAAATATACTGTTAAAAAACGAAAGAGTGGAAAAATATTGGCGTAAAAAATATGAGAAAAGACACGCTGTGCATACTAATTTGCACATACAAAAAGATAAAAAATCTCAGATTTCTCTGAGATTTTGTGGGCGATGAGGGATTCGAACCCCCGACCCTCTGGGTGTAAACCAGATGCTCTGAACCAACTGAGCTAATCGCCCCTGTTTTTTGGTTCGGCAAATATACAACGATTTTTATTTATCACAAATTTTTTTCTAAAAATTCTCCCACCACAAAGTTACTTCCTCCGATAAAAATTATTTCGCCGTTTTTAACATTTTGTTTTGCAGAAAGATAACCCTCTTGAACCGTTTGGAAAGTTTTGTAATTAATGTTGCTATTTTTCAATAATTCTTCGTAAGTTTCAGGATTGCGACCTCGATTTACTGAGGGTTTTACAAAATAATAATTAGCATTTTCTGGCAGAATATTCAAAACCGCATCTATTTTTTTGTCGTTTACAAAACCGAGAACAATATGTTTGTGTTGTGGAAATTCTTTTAACTGATTAAAAACTTCTTCTAATCCGGCTTGGTTATGTGCGGTATCGCAAATCGTGAGTGGTCTTTTTGAAAACTCAAACCAGCGACCGATAAACCCTGTGTTTTTGCGGACATTATTAAGACCGTTTTTAATGTTTTCATCGGATATTTTCACGCCCGATTTTCTTAGTTCTTCAATTAAAGCCAAAACGACTTTAATATTCTTATGCTGATAATTCCCTTTTAAATCCGAATTCAAATGAGTTGAAAATTCAGTTGCATCAATGAATTTTGCGTGGTTTTCTTCCGCTTTTTCTTTGATAATATTTCTCACGGAATTATTTTCATCACCGGAAATTATGGGTGTATTTTGTTTAATGATTCCCGCTTTTTCTTTTGCTATTTTTTCTACGGTATCTCCCAAAATATCTTGGTGGTCGAGTTGAACATTGGTAATAGCAGAAACCAATGGTTTGATGATATTCGTGGAATCTAATCTTCCGCCTAAACCAACTTCTATAACGGCAAAATCGACTTTCTCTTGGTAAAAATATTCAAACGCCATTATCGTTGTAAATTCGAAAAATGAGGGATTGATTTCTTCCGGTAAATTTTTCAGTTTTTGTATAAAACTTAAGACAAATTCTTTATCGCAATTTTTCCCATTAACTTTGATTCTTTCGGTAAAATCAATTAAATGGGGCGAATTGTACAACCCGGTTTTGTATCCCGATTCCTGCAAAACCGAAGCAAGCATATTGCTCGTTGAACCTTTTCCGTTTGTTCCGCCGATGTGAATGGTTTTGAGCTTATCCTGTGGATTTCCGAAAAAATTGCAGAGTTTTTTGATGTTTTCAAGCCCCGGTTTATACGCTTTTTTACCGTCAATCTGATAATTCGGCATTTGAACGAAAAGCCATTCTACCGCTTTTTGATATTCGGTGTCAAAATTTCCGGAATTCATTTAAAAAGTAATCTTATACGTTCCTGTTGAAGAAACATTTGCTTTCTCGGCTTTCACATATTTTTTCACCCAATCTATGGAAGCGGAAACTACACACGCATCAGAAACTCCCGAAGAACGTTTTGCAGAAATCACGTTTCCTGCTTTATCCACAGTATATGCAATGTTAATTGTTCCGCTTGCAGAACAGTTGTGAGCGGGTTGGTTTCCGCCGCGTCCCATTGTTCCGGGAATAAAACCGATGAGTTTTCTGTCCACTCCGATTTTGCTATCACCGTTTCCATCGCCACCAAGAGGATCTCCTGCATTTCCAATAGTTCCGTCTGTTCCTTGTGTTCCGGGTTTTGTTCCGCGTCCTTTAATTAAATTTCCTATCGCTGCATTTCCTTTTCCGTCGCCTGTTCCGGTTTTTGAATTTGCGATTTCTGCTTTTGAAGAAGATGTTTTTGACGTTTTTTCCGAAGTAGTTTTTGTATCTTTTTCAGATTTTTTTACTGTTTTTTCGGTTTTAGGGGCAGAAAATTTGGTGTTTTTTCCTGTTAAAACTTTTTCTTTCGCTGCTACTTCTTTCGGTTTCGGAGTGGAAACGATGACGGGTTTTTCTTCAGCTTTCGGTTCGGGTTTGGTTTCTGCAATATTTTCCTGAACATTTTCCTTTGGCGTAATTT
>CAZHFE010000134.1:0-2933 GCA_964532055.1 uncultured Kaistella sp.
TTTTTGTTGCAGACCACACCAATCAAGTCGGTTATCCGGAATATGAAAAAACCGTGAACAGGTCTGCAATTCCCATTCTGTTTTTTTCACCGAATCCTGAGTTTAATTTAAAAGGCGAAATCACGGAACCAGCGCAGCAAATGGATATTTATCCTACTTTGGCAGATTTAATGGGCTACAACAAAAAAATCAGAAGCTGGGGAAGAAGTCTGGTTTCGGAAAAAAAGGAAGATTATATGATTGTCAATTCAGATTCCATTCAGGAGCAGTTTATGATTGGGAATTACATCTATCTTTTTGACGGTAAAAATGTTACGGGGATTTATGCTCTTCACGACAGAAATTTAGAAAAAAACCTCCTCGGAAAAATAAAATCCCAAGAAACCGAAAAAGGAATTCTGCTCTGCAAAGCGTGGTATCAGGATTATATGAACAGAGTGATTAACAGGAAATTGCAGTGATTCTTATATTTTTCAAAAGAAATTGGATAAACTATTTAGCAAATAATTAAAAATTTGCCGGTTAACTTTTTTTAGTTACTTTTATCTAATCTAAAATTTAAAACAATTTATTATTATGAAAAAAATAATGTTTGCTTTTGCAGCACTTTTTGCAGCCACATTTTCTTATGCCCAAATCGAAGGAAAGTGGAAAACAATAGATGACGAAACCGGAAAAGCGAAGTCTATCGTTGAAATCTATAAAAAAGGTGATAAGTATTACGGTAAAATTGTACAACTTCTCATCAAACCCGAAAATGAAAATTGCGTGGCTTGTACAGATGACCGTAAAAATAAACCGCTTGTTGGTCTTGAAATCATCAGAGATTTAAAGAAAGACGGGAATGAATTTACAGGAGGAACAATTACCGACCCGAAAAAAGGGAAATCTTACAAGTGTACCATTAAAAAAGACGGCGACAAACTCAGTGTAAGAGGATATATCGGGATTTCACTTATGGGAAGAACCCAAACTTGGCATAAAGTAGATTAACTTTTACCAACCCAACAACTATAAAGAGACACTTCAAATTAATGAAGTGCCTCTTTTTTATAATGTTCTAAAAACCGTATTTTTGCTGAAACAAAATAAATATGCAGTTTTTAGACGAATATCAAGAAATCGTTGCAAATGCAATCAATCATTATATCTTCAAAGATAAACCCGAAGAATTGTATGAACCTATGAATTACATCATTTCACATGGTGGAAAACGACTTCGTCCGATTATGGTTCTCATGGCAAATGATATGTTCGGCGGTGATACTCAAAAAGCCGTAAAACCTGCATTAGCAATAGAATTTTTTCATAATTTCACCTTGATTCACGATGATATTATGGACGAAGCTCCGCTCAGAAGAAACAAACCCACCATTCATACGCTGCACGGAATAAATGTCGGAATTCTTTCGGGAGATGCACTGCTTTTCAAGGCATACAAATTTTTTGAAGATTTAGAACCCGAACTTTTCAAAGCGTGTGTCAGAGTTTTTACACACACCGGTTTGTTGCTTTGCGAAGGACAGCAATACGACATTAATTTTGAAACCAAAGGTGATGTAACTTTCAATGATTATATCAGAATGATTACCTATAAAACCGGGATTCTGAGTGCCTCTTCATTCGAAATAGGAGCGTTGATTGCAGGTGCGGATTTCAGAGATGCAAAAGCGATTTTCAATTTCGGGAAACACGTAGGAATTGCTTTTCAGATTATGGACGATTACCTCGATGTTTTCGGCAATCAGGAGCAGTTCGGGAAAAAACATGCAGGAGATATTTATGAAAACAAAAAAACCGTGCTTTATCTTTTGGCAAAAGAACACGCCACAGAAGAAGAACGAAAAGAACTCGATTTCTGGTATTCTAAAAAAACCGATAATGTCGATAAAATTTACAGCGTAGAAAAGATTTTCCGCAGGACAAAAGTTGATGAAAAAGCACTTTTGCTGATACAGGAACACAACCAAATTGCACAGCATTATCTGAACAAAATTAGTGTTTCGGCTGAAAAGAAAAAACCGTTTATAGAATTGGCAAATTATCTGCTGAAAAGAGAAAGTTAATGTGCTAATTAGTTAATGTGATGATGTGTTAATGCGTATAATTGAATTATCATATCATCGAATTCCCACATCATCGTATGAAATTCCGTACAGAAGTTAATATCCTTGAAAGTGAAAAAAAAATCGAAATTGATGATAAAATATTTTCAATCGGTTCTTGTTTTGCAACGGAAATTTCGGAACTTTTGGAAAACGGACAGATTCAAACTTTAAACAATCCTTTCGGAACGATTTTCAATCCGTATTCCATTAACAAAGCGGTTCAGAAAATTCACGATTCAGAGTTTTATACCGAAGAAGATTTGATTAGTTATGACAATCAGACAATTTCTCTTGACCATCATACGGATTTCAATTCACAGTTTCCGCATCAAACTTTAGAGAAAATTAATCACAAAATTGAAGATGCAAATCTTTTTCTACAAAATACAGATTTTGTTATTATCACCTACGGAACTTCTTTTATTTATGAATTTCTGCCGAAGAAAAAATTGGTTGCAAACTGCCATAAAATTCCCGGAAAGTATTTTGAAAAGCGGCTTTTAACGCATACGGAAATTGCGGAATCTATCCGTGAAACTATTGAAAATCTTATTGACATTTGTAAACAGAATGTGCAGATTTTGTTCACGGTTTCACCGGTTCGTCATACAAAAGACGGAATGGTTGAAAATCAGTTGAGCAAAGCAAAACTCATTACAGCGCTTCACGAAACGATTTCTGAATTTGAAAATTGCCGTTATCTTCCGGTTTATGAAATTTTGGCGGACGATTTGCGAGATTACCGTTTTTACAAAGATGATTTAATTCACCCGAATTCTCAGGCGGTAAATTATATTTTCGAAAAGTTTGGGAATGCCTATTTTT
>CAZHFE010000135.1:0-2830 GCA_964532055.1 uncultured Kaistella sp.
AGATTCATTTTCGTGAGAGAAAGCATTTGTCCCACGCTGTCGTGCAAATCTCTTGCGATACGTATTCTTTCGTTTTGTTCGCCCTCGAAAAGTGATTTTGCAGCCAATTCCTGCTGACGGAAAATCTCTTCCCGAAATTTCTTATCCTGTTTATTTTTGTAATTTTTATAAATAAAATACACTGCAACAAACGACATCAAAAATAAAACCGCGCCGAAAATTAACCAGTAGTTTTTTTGCTTGAGCTCAAATTTTTGCTGATTAATAAGGTTTTCTTTTTTTTCGGTTTCGTATTTTTTTTCTAATTCATTAATATCTTTTAAATTATTTTCTATGCTAAGACTATCCTTAATAGAATGATATTTTTTTAAATATGTTAATGATAATTGCGGATTTTTATTTAGCTCATACAGATTGCTATATGCTTCCAAAGAGGAGAGGTAAGCAGGCATATATTTATATTTTTGAGAATAATAAACCGCTGAATCTATTTTTATTTTTGCATTATTAAAATCTTTTTTTTCAATATAAATACTTGCTATATTATTCAAACCGTCTGCAAGATTAGAGAAATCCCGATTTTGTCGGTCAATTGCAAGGGATTTTTTGTAATATATAATTGCAGAATCATATTTTTTAACCAAATGAAAAATAGCACCAATATTGTTTACGTCTTCTGAAATGCCATTCACATTATTGTGTCTTTTATTGATAGAATAGCTTTTTTTGAAATTCAATAAAGCATTTTGCAGACTGTCTTGATTTGCAAGTGCAATACCAATCATATTATAACTTTTTGCAATGTTTGTATTATCATTAATTGATGTGAAATAGTTCAGAGCTTTTTTATGATAGTATTTTGCTTTGTCATAATCTTCAATGGACTGAAATAGGAGTCCAATGTTATTTTCAACAACAGCTAATTCAGAAATGTTATTTTCTTTCTGATAGATATTGCAAGATAGAATGTAATAGTTTAATGCCTTTTTCTTTTCACCAATATTTTTGTAACAAGCTCCGAGATTATTATAAGCAGATGCTTTTATATCTGCAAGATTTGTTTTTTTTAGAATTTCAGAAGTCTGTTGGATAGATTTCGGATAGTTTCCATTAATTCTTTCAATGATAGCAAAGCTTAGTTCAATTTTTTCATTTAATAATTGGTTTTGGGGGCTTGAATTTTTTTTTGCTTCAAGTAATGTCTGGTAAGCTTTTTTGGTATCTGTGTTAACTAATTTTTCTGCATTTTCATATAGTTTTTCTGCTCTTTCATTATTTTGAGAATAGCAGTTAATTGACACTAATAATAAGAAGACGAGTAAAAAAAATCGAGTTTTCATAATCTTTTGATTTCTACAAATGTATTTATTTAATCATTAAGATTGAAAATTCCATAGTGAATAAAAAAACAAACTTTGCCAAAGCCGAAACTCTGACAAAGTTCTCCCCCCATAAATAATAGTTTCCAAGGTTTTTTTTAGATATTTTTTCTCATTAACAAAACTTAATGAGTTTTTTCAGATTATTGAATCGCAAGATTCGTAAATGTTCCTGAATATCGAGTAACACTTGTACCCGAACCTTGAACATCAAACGTTCCTGTCAGTTTTCCGCCGGAGTTTGAAGTAATTATAACAGAACCTCCGGTTGCAGACCAAGTTGTAGAACCAGATACGACAAAAGTAAAGGCATTGGAACTGTTAATATTGTAAGTTCCCGCAGCAAGTCCACTGAGATTAATCTCACAAATTTTCATACCTGTACCGCTTCCTGAATTAGCGTTGATTGTGTTGTAAGCAGCATAAACGTCTGCTTTGTCCATTTTCGTCTGAGTAGAAGCACCGTTTTCCGAATATAAAAATCCGTCTTGTGCAGGATTGTTGTTGCCACCGTTGTTATTGTTTTCATCTCTGTTGCAAGAAGTGAAAATAACTGCGGTGATTGCAAAAACACTCAAAAATTTGATTGCGTTTTTCATTTAAAAAGATTTGATTAAATACATTGCAAAAGTACATCGGCTGAAAATCTTTGACAATGAGCAGAAACCTACTTTTTTTATAGGGATTTGTACCTATCTTTTTTTATGAATGATGAGTGATAAAAATTCAGCGCCAAAAATCTGTACTCCGAAATTTGAAATTTCTTTAATTTATCGTAATTTTCGGCGTTTAAACTTTATTTAAAAACACCACATACCTCAATCATCATTTATCAATTATAATGAATATCCTCCACTCAAAAATATACGGACAAGAAAAACAAGGAACACCGATTCTCGTCTTTCACGGACTTTTCGGAATGCTTGATAATTGGGCGAGTTTTGCCAAAGAAATGAGTGAATTTTGTCCGGTTCATCTCATTGATCTGAGGAATCATGGTAAAAGTTTTCACTCCGAAGAAATGTCGCACGACGATTTGGCAAACGATATTTTGCATTATATGGAATTTCATAATCTGGAAAAAGTCAATTTGTTGGGACATTCTCTTGGCGGAAAAGCGGTAATGCAATTCGCTATAAAATATCCCGAAAAAGTTGAAAAATTAATTGTTGTTGATATTTCACCGAAAGCATATCCTCCTCATCATCAAGGAATTATAAAAGCGTTGGAAACAGTGGATTTTGAAACGGTAAATTCCCGACAAGAAGTGGAAGAAATCCTGAAACAATACATTTCCGAAATGTCTGTCATTCAGTTTTTAGCGAAAAATCTTTATTGGACAGAGGATAAAAAACTGAACTGGAGATTTAACCTGAAAACATTAGCGGAAAAATATGACCAGTTTGTTTCCAATGCCATAAAATTTGGAGTATTTACAGGAAAAACGCTTT
>CAZHFE010000136.1:0-2814 GCA_964532055.1 uncultured Kaistella sp.
CGGTGAAGTTTATTTAACCAAAAACCATTATAAAACCTTTCAAAAACAATAAAAGAGTTATAATTTGAAATTGATTACTCATTACTTATGTTAATATGAACTACGAAATCAGAACATTACAGCCGGAAGATAGCGAACAAGTTATTGCGATTTTTCAGGAAGGAATCAACGGCGGAAATGCTACTTTCGACCAAACTGTCCCGACTTGGGAATCGTGGGATAACAAGTTTTTCAAAACCTGCCGTTTTATTTTAGAAGACGAAAACGAAAAAATTGTTGGTTGGGCAGCGTTGCAACCTATAAGTAAAAGAGAGTGTTTCACAGGAGTTGCAGAAATAAGCATCTATCTCACGCAATCTGTTCAAGGTAAAGGTTTAGGGAAAATACTGCTCCGAAAACTGATTTTAGAAAGTGAAGAATGTGGTTTCTGGACTCTACAATCGGGTATTTTCCCGGAAAACGAACCGAGCATCGCTATTCACAAAAGTTTAGGATTCAGAATTGTGGGAACACGTGAGAGATTTGGAATGCTCAACGGAGTTTGGCGAGATGTGGTTTTGCTGGAAAAAAGAAGCAAAACAGTTGGGATTTAATTGGTTCATCTTCTAGGTTTCGGGTTTCACTCTCGAACGCTCAAATTTCCATCTTCCAACACCCAATATCTTGCACCTTGAAACTTCTTTCCTTATTTTTGCAAAGGATTTTTAAGAAAAAATGAAGAAACAGACAACTTGGGATATTGTGCGGCGGCTTTTTGTAATCGGAATGAAGTTTCGCTCATGGTTTATTTTTACGCTCATTATTTCGGTTGTGCTTTCAGTGGTTTCTACTTACAGACCGTATCTCACGATGCAGATTGTAGATACAGACATCATTCAGCTCAGAAACAAAGAACTGATGATGAAGCACATTTACATTTTGGTTGCTTTGGTTTTCGGTGAAACAATTCTGAATTTTTCCCTCGTTTATTTTTCAAATTTCATTTCGCAAAACGTTATCCGTGATATTCGGGAACGACTTTATCATAAGCTGATTTATTTCCGAACCTCATTTTTTGATAAAACCCCGATTGGTCAATTGGTAACAAGAGCAGTAGGAGATGTAGAAACCATTGCAACCGTTTATACAGACGGATTTCTCATGGTTTTCGGTGATATTCTTCGTATTGTTTTTGTTTTGGTGATGATGTTTCAGGTAGATGTACATCTCAGTTATATTTCTTTGGTGATTCTTCCCTTAATGGTACTGATTACGAGATTTTTTCAGAAAAAACTGAAAAAAGCATTCGGCGATGAAAGAACTTGGACTGCAAATCAAAATTCATTCGTGCAGGAAAGATTATCGGGAATGACCTTGATACAGGTTTTTAACCGGCAGAAAGCAGAATTCAAAAAATTTGATGAAATTAACATTACGCTGAAAGGAGCTTTGCTAAGAACGGTTTTTATCTTCTCGCTGTTTTTTCCTGTGGTAGAACTTATTTCTTCACTTTTCATAGGGTTTATTTTGTTATACGGTGGCTTCATTACGATAAAAGCAGGTGCAGTGATTGCTTTCATACAGTACATTTCTATGCTGATTCGCCCGCTAAGACAAATTGCAGATCGCTTTAATAATATACAGCGCGGAATTGTTGGTGCAGAAAGAGTTTTAGGAGTGATGGATGAAGATTTTACTTTGCCGAATCACGGTAAAATTGTGAAAAATCATTTCGACGGGAAAATAGAATTTAAAGATGTTCATTTCTCTTATGACGAAAAACAAGAAGTTCTGAAAGGAATCAGTTTTAAAGTAAATCCCGGTGAAACCGTTGCAATTGTAGGCGCAACAGGAGCAGGAAAATCTACGATTATCAGTTTGATTACACGACTTTATGATATAAATTCCGGCAAGATTCTTTTAGATGATGTTAATTTGAAAGATTATGAACTTTACAATCTCAGAAGTCATGTAGGCGTGGTTTTGCAAGATGTTTTCCTTTTTTACGGAAGTATTTTTGAAAACCTTTCTTTTGGCGATGATACCATTACCTTAGAAAAAATAAGAGACGTTGCCAAAGAAATTGAAGTTGATGATTTCATATCTTCACTTCCCGATGGTTATGATTATATAGTTAGAGAACGCGGTTCGTCTATTTCTTTGGGTCAAAGACAACTGCTGTCGTTTTTAAGGGCGTATCTTTCTGACCCGAAAATTCTGATTCTCGATGAGGCAACTTCTTCTATTGACCACGAAAGCGAAAAACTGATACAGCGTGCAACAGAAAAAATTACGAAAAACAGAACTTCCATTATCATTGCACACCGATTGACGACTATAGAAAAAGCCGATAAAATCATTGTGATGGACAACGGAAAAATCATGGAAGAAGGGCAGCATTTAGAACTCCTCAAAAAGAATGGATATTATGCAACTTTGTACAAAGCACAGCTGAAACGCGAAGTGGAAGAAAGCGAGTAGAATTAACAATTTGAAGTTGATTATAAAGAAAAGTCCGATGACTAAAAAATCCCTCTTTTTACAAAAAGGGATTTCATTATTTCTCAAAGTTTGAAAACTTCCATCATCCATCTTCCTACTTCACAAATCCTTTGTTTTTCAACAGCGGTTTCAAATGGGGGTTTCTTCCGGTAAAATCTTTGAATGCCTGATTCAAGTCCACAGAATTTCCTACGGACAAAATATATTTTCTGAATCGGTCGCCGTTTTCACGAGTCATTCCACCGTTTGTGGAAATCCAATCCCATGCATCTGCATTTAGCATATCGCTCCACATATAAGCATAATATCCTGCAGAATAACCACCTCCCCAAA
>CAZHFE010000137.1:0-2796 GCA_964532055.1 uncultured Kaistella sp.
AAAGTCCTATACTGTTTTGTCTTGCCATTTTGTTTTAAAATAAAGTAGGTTGGTTTAATAATTCCTCAGGAGCAATTTATTTCAGTGAAAAGATTTACACCTGCTTCGTCTATTTCTGTTTTCGCAAATCCATATTCTTCAATATCTTTTTTGCGTTGGATTGTTTTTTCAATCCAATCTTTTGCCTTTGGATAAAATGCTTTGTCAATCTCAAATCCGTATGCTTTTCGATTCAATTCAATTGCTGCGACCAATGTGCTTCCACTTCCGGCAACTGGGTCAATTACAACTTCGTTTTCATCAGTAAATAATTCAATCAGTCTTTTTAATAAACCAATCGGCTTTTGTGTAGGGTGTAGTTTCGGATAATTATTAATATCTTCATCTTCTACCCACTCAATACAGTTCATTACCATTTTACCCTTGTTGTTGAATTTTGGCAACTTATCACGATAAAGCAGTAATCCGTATTCACAATTCCCTACGATTTTCATATTGGCTTTTAAAACCTGTGCAGAAAATTTTTTGCGGAAAATCAGAGGAATGTAATTTTTCAATCCGTATCTTTTCCCAAGTTCAGCAACATCATACATCTGATTAAATGCACAAAAAATAATCATTGCTGGTGCTTTACCTTTATCCTTCGGTTCAGGTTTAAGCATTTTAGAACAGAAATGCATAAATTCGGCTGGTTTGAAGTTTTTATCTGTCATAAAAAATTCTTTCCCTGCTAATTCACTTTCACCGTTGGAATTATCGCCGTCATTATACCAAGCGGGGTTTGAAGCGTATGCTTTATTTCCCAAATTATACGGTATGTCAGCAATAATCAATTGTGCTTTAGGTATGTGATATTGCTTGTAATTTTGGTGGTGGTCTCGATATATCATTTAAAAATAAGTTTACCGTTTTTTTGTTTAACTTCTCTACTTTCTACACTCAAGTTGAAATACTTGTGAATTTTCTCCGTTCCCTCGTTTCGCTCGAAAACGATTTGCTGTACAACTCCGAAATTTAGCTTTCGTATTTTCTGTACTCCTTTGTAGTGATAATCAAAGCCGTTTATCTCTACCGTGTCGTTTAGTTTTAAGTCTGATATTTTCATAATTCATAAATTGTTTTTAATCGTTTTGCAATTTCCTCAACTACTTTCACGGTTACGGCATTACCTAACATTTTGTAGCGTTGAGTTTTTGCTATTTCTTTAATTTTTCCGTCATAATTTCCAAACTTTGTGAAATTATCGGAAAATCCCTGTAATCTTTCGCATTCTATTTCGGTTAATCGCCGGATATTTCCAACGTGGTTATTATGTTCAAAACTGTTTGCCGAAATCGTTGGGCATATTTCAAAATCATTTCCTTTATTGTTTCCTCTTCCTCTTTGAACTATTACAGGTTGTCCACTTCCGTCTTGTCTTGCTCTCGCCGGGATTGTTGGACAATTACCGTCTGAAACCTTTCTAAATCCTTTGCCGTCATTATGGGTTCTGAATGTGCCGACTTCAATATAATTCCCGTGTCCCGCTCCGGTATTCGCTCTTAATGGTGGCATTATATCTCTTTTTTCAAGACTTCTGCCTTTTCCAGAATCGCAAATAAGATTCATTCCTTTGTATTCTCCATTTGCAACATTTCCTCCTGCTCCTTGCAGACAAGATGCAATTTGCTTTTCTGCTGACCATTTGTTATCCATTTCAGTTTCTTCCCCGATAGGAAATACTCCTTTGAAATCTCGCTTATCGGTTGCAAGATGTCCGACAAGGTAAATCCGCTCTCTATTTTGGGGTAAAAACCACTTTGTGTTAAGCAATTGCCATTCAAGTCGATAACCCCCAATGTTGGCAAAGGCTTGGAGAATTGCCCAAAAGTCTGCGCCATTATTACTGGAGAATGCTCCTTTAACATTTTCCCAGATAAATAGATTTGGTCTGATGTCAGTAACCAATCTAATTGCGTGTGAGATAAGACTACTTCTGTCCCCATCAAGTCCTTTTCGTTTTCCTGCCAATGAGAAATCTTGGCAAGGCGATCCGAAAGTGATAATGTCAATTCCTTTAAAATCTCTTCCGGAAATATCTGTAACTGAACCGATGTATTCTGCATTTGGAAAATTGTATTTATAATTAGCGATGGCGTGTTTGTCTATCTCGCTGAAATAGTGTTTTTCAATCTTAAACCCGGCATCTTGAAATCCTTTTGCAAAACCTCCGATGCCGGAGAATAGTTCTATTAGTTTCATTTGAAAGTGATTAAACTTCTGAATTTTTCTAATCCGTAAGCTCTCGATTTTTCCAGAATGGGAAGTAAATCTTTCGCTTTGATTGACTTTTCTTCAATGGTTCTGCCGTCCTCAATTTTAAAAGGAATGTTATTTTGCTCCATAAATTGACGACAACCAATATCACAAGCTCCTGTAATTGTGCGATAGTGCATTACGGTAAGTTCTGTATCTTCCGTAATTGGCTCACTTTTCAATTTTTCAGCAACAAGTTTGAATCTGAAATCTTCACTTGCTCTCTTGATAGTATCGCCGTGAGCGTGAGTTTTTCCGTCCGTTACTAAATAAAACTCTTTTGAAGAGTGGATTTTTCGGACTTTGTAAATGTTTCCTTTTTTACTAATAACCTCTGTAATAACTCGGTCAGCACTTACGAATTTGCCATTTTGCCAAAAAAGAAGTTTATTTTTCGGAGTGATGATAGGTTTCTTCGGTTTAGTTGTTTTAGCCGAAAGACCATAACGAAGCCCCAAATCCCCTCCAACGGTAGGATTGAAACCCTCAGGAATTGAAGTC
>CAZHFE010000138.1:0-2788 GCA_964532055.1 uncultured Kaistella sp.
AAACGATAAAAATCAAGCCCAAAATTTCGTGATGAAAGAAGCGGAAAAATTGGGATTGAAAAATTTATGCTCAAAAGGCGAATAATTATCTGGCTCTACTCTTTCACAATTTTCTTTGTTACCGTTTCGCCGGATTTTGCAACCGCAGTTACAATATAATTTCCTTTTGCAAGATTGGCAATATTTACTGATTTGCCTTTAGCAGGAAATTCTTTTACCGTTCTTCCTGCAATATCTGTTATTCTTACATTAGAAACTTCTTCTGAAAAATTTATAATATCCTTTACAGGATTTGGATAAATGTTGATTTTTGTATTTTGCATTTCTTGTGTTGCCAAGATGTCTTCGGACAACTTTACAACCCAAAAATCAGCATAACCATGATTTCCGGTTACATCGCCGTTGTTTGAACGGGAATATCCTGCAACAATATAACCACCGTCTGCAGTTTTCTGAATAGATTTTGCAATATCAGAACCACTTCCGCCGAGAGATTTCTGCCATTGAATAGAACCACTATTATTGAGTTTAACAATCCAATAATCAGATGAACCATGATTTCCACTCACATCACCGCTATTTGATGCAGAGCTTCCTGCAACAATATAACCGCGATCTGCAGTTTGCTGTATGGAATAGCCAGAATCACCCCCACCCCCACCAAGAGCTTTTTGAAATTCGATAGCACCGCCACTATTGAGTTTCACTATCCAAGAATCATTTACACCATGATTTCCAGTCACATCACCGTTATTTGAATAAGATCTTCCTGCAACAATATAACCCCCATCAATAGTTTGCTGAATAGAATTAGCAATATCATCTTCATCTCCTCCGAAAGAGTTCTCCCATTCTAGAGTACCGCTATCGTTAAGTTTTACCACCCAGTAATCGCTTTTCCTTGTACTACCGTGATGCCCACTCACATTACCGTTTGAAAAGGAATATCCTGCAACAATATAACCGTTATCTGTGGTTTGGTGAACGGAATTGGCATAATCCCTATGGACTCCTCCATAATATTTCTGCCATTGGATAGTTCCATTGTCGTCAAGTTTCACTACCAAATAATCTTGACCATTATACTGATTTGGCATCGTGTTATAGCTAGCTCCAGCAACGACATAACCACCATCTGCAGTTTGCTGAATAGATGAGGCACTATCACTTGAACTTCCGCCAAGGGATTTCTGCCACTGCATCGTACCATTATTATCGAGTTTCACGACCCAATAATCGGAATTAATAGTTGAACCGTGATGTCCGGTTACATCACCGTCATTTGAATAGGACTCTCCTGCAACAATATAACCGCCATCTGTTGTTTGTTGAACAGAATAAGCAATATCATCATTGCTTCCTCCATAAGATTTCTGCCATTGAATTTCACCATTGCTATCGAGTTTTACTATCCAATAATCAGCATAATTAGTAGATCCATGATGTCCAATAACATCTCCGTCATTTGAATAGGAATATCCTGCAACAATATAACCACCATCTGTAGTTTGCTGAATGGAATTAGCATAATCATCATCACTTCCACCTAATGACTTTTGCCATTGGATTGTTGGTACGGTTTGTGCGTTTGCGAAAAACATAGTGAAAATGCTAAAGAGAAGAATTGCTTTTTTCATAATTTATGTAAATAGTAAGTTAAAAGTTTCATTTTACTACAAATATACCTAAAAATAAAAAACTTGAATTATAGAAAAAAACAGTGTATGTATTTCACGCTGTTCAATACGACTGTGGAAAATCTATCTAAATTAACAGAAAAGATACTCCCATCGGTTTACTTTGAAGTCCGTCCTGCTTTTGCTTTTGAAATTTTCCAGATTTCTTGTTACAAGACTTTTTAAAGTAACGAATATTTTACGGTTGTTTCATAAAACAATATTTCAAAAATGTAGAAAAGTTTTTGATATGAAAAATTAGAAAACAGCAACTTTGTTTATATTTGAGGAACAAAAAGAAAAATTACGCTTTTGAGTTTAAAAATCGAAATCTATACAGACGGTGCATGCAGCGGAAATCCCGGAAAAGGCGGTTATGGAATCGTGATGAAAGTTCCCGAAAAAAACTATGAAAAACAATATTCCAAAGGTTTCCGAATGACCACGAACAACCGCATGGAACTTCTAGCCGTCATCACCGCTTTGGAAAAACTGAAATCTGCGGAAAACGAAATCCATATCTATACCGACAGTAAATATGTTTCGGAAGCCATCAACCAAAAATGGATTTTCGGATGGGTAAAAAATGGGTTTACCAAAGTAAAAAACCCCGATTTATGGAAAATGTTTTACCAGCTTTTCAAAAAACACAACCCAAAATTTCATTGGATAAAAGGACATAACGGACACCCCGAAAACGAAATCTGCGACCAGCTCGCCGTAAAAGCATCGCAATCTGAAAATTTAGAAACCGACGATTTTTTTGAAAATCATAATCAAGGCGGTTTGTTTTGAAACAAAAAATCCCGTCTCTAAAATGAAACGGGATTTTTTTTAAAAGCTTAATGGCAATTACGCCTGAACATTGTTTTGTCCTACTACGAATGGCTCTAATTCTTTGATTTCGCCGAATTGCTGCTCGTAGTTTGCAATATTTTGCTGCAATGCAGCCAAAACTCTTTTTGCATGAAGTGGAGCCAAGATTACTCTTGATCTCACATTCGCTTGCTGAACTCCCGGCATCAACTGGATAAAATCTAATACAAATTCTGACGGTGAATGATTTACCAAAGCAAGGTTACAGTAAACTCCTGCTGCAATCATTTCATTTA
>CAZHFE010000139.1:0-2759 GCA_964532055.1 uncultured Kaistella sp.
TAAAGAACTCCAGGAAAGTGGAATGTACGATTACGGAGCACGATTCTATATGCCGGATATCGGAAGATGGGGCGTGGTTGATCCGCTCGCAGAAATGTATCAATCAATGTCTACTTATCATATGTCTGGAAATAATCCTATTTTGTTTGTAGATTCTAACGGAATGAATTTCGATGACTATAAACTTAATCAAGATGGAACAGTTGATTTGATTCAAAAAACAAGTGATACTTCTGATACGTTGTATGCAACAGATAAAAAAGGCAATGTTGATACATCTAAAAGCGTAACTGTCGAAAAAAATAAGGCAAGTGACGGTAGTATGATAGCTGATTTATCTAAAGGATCAATACCTGATAATAGTAGATATCCATATGCTAGCGGTAGTGATGGTGAAAAAATGTTTCCATTAGGAGTAAACAGAACAAGAACCACAAATGCTTCAGATGCTGCCAATGTATTCTTATTTGCAGCTAATAATTCTAATGTAGAATGGGGATTAGCTGGCTATGACACGGGTAATAATACAACATATGCTTTATGGACAGGACATTCGGAAGATAGAACACCCTCTAGTATTTTATATCAAGGAATATCAAAACTGTCATTTGAAATCCATAGTCACCCTGGTGGAATAATGACACCATCTCCAATAAACGGGCAAAATAATGGTGATTATGGTCCAGCTGGTGCTATAAATAATATTTTTCATAAAAATGGTTCCTCTTCATATCCAAGACATTTTATGTACTCTAAAGAAGGAAAGCATTTATGGGAGTATACATATACCTCAGATGGAGCTACTAAATTTTATCCTGGTAAATCAAATGTTAATAAACCTATGTCTGTCGGAAATACAATGAATTTAAAAAATTTAAGAAAATGAAAAATCTAATCATTTTATTGATTTTACTGCAATTGTATTCCTGTAAAAAAGAAGTTAAAAACCCTTATTTTACTTCCGATGAAATCTATAATAAGATTTTAGAAAGTACAGATATTATTCATAAAGATATATCAAAAACAGATGGTGTTTTTTACGTTTTAAATCGAAATGATACTTTAATTATAATGTCTGTGAAATATGAAAATGTAATCAAGCCTACTTTTATGATAAAAAAAGAAGGAACCTTTTATACAGATTGTTGTAAAATAATAGTAACAGAGCCTTATCATCCTTTATTCTCAATTATAAAACAACCAAATAAGCTAAAACAAAATGATGTTGCTGAGCATTTAGACATATATGACGGTAATGATTATCAAAAAGGTGTAATGTATAAGATAAAGGATTTAAACCATTTAGAACTAATTGCACAAGGAGATTTAAGAAAATATTTTTATCCGATAAAAGAATATGAGTTTATTCCACCGCCTCCCCCAAAAGAATATTTAGGGAAGCCATATGAAACTAACAAAGCCACTCGTTGAGTGGCTTTTGCTTTACATTATAGATTGTAATTTAGTTTGTTTTAGGAAAGCATCAAGGAGAGCAAAGACGTGTTGTCTGTCGTTCTCTTTTAGTTTTTGGATGTCGAGGATTTTAGAGACAATATTTTTTTCCAAAAGAACATCTGTAGAACCTACGAGATAATCCAAAGAGATTTCCAAAACTTCCGAGAGTTGTGTCGCCATCTCAATAGATGGTTTTACTTCCTCACGTTCATATCTTCCGATGACAGCACCGTGAACACTGTAAGTCTCCCCAACCGTTGGACACTCTTTAACCCTCACTTTGTAAAAATATAAAATATTTCATTTAGATGTTGTTGTTGGTGTTGAAAAGATTTGTTGAAAAGGAGAAAACTCAGTATTGGCTGGAGCTGTGGTGGAGTTTTCCTTTTTCAACAAATAATTCATTGGAGAAAGATTATCTAAACTTTCGTGCGGTCTTTCATGATTGTAATGTTCCATCCACTCGGAAGTTATTTCTCTGACTTCTATCAAATTATTAAAAATTCTTGCATCCAAAACTTCAGTTCTGTAACTTCGGTTAAACCTCTCAATAAAAGCATTCTGTACAGGTTTTCCCGGTTGAATGTATCTTATCTCAATCCTGTGTTTATGACACCAATTTGTAAAAACAGAACTGGTAAATTCCGGTCCATTATCCGTTCGTATAGCTTTCGGTTTGCCTCTTTCTTTTACGATCCAATCCAATAAATCCGTTATATGTTTTGCTCCGATTGATAAACCGATTTCTATCCAGATAGATTCCCTGTTGTAGTCATCAATAATATTAAACGTCCTGAATCTCCTTGAATTAAACAGAGCATCGCTCATAAAGTCCATGCTCCAAGCTTCATTATACCTTTGAGGAACTTCCAAATTTTGACGCTCCCTTGAAGCTAATCTCCTCCGGCGTTTTCTCATTAAGTTGAGTCCGAGTTTTTTGTAAACCCTGTATACTTTTTTGTGATTCCAAACAAAACCTTGATTACCAAGACTGTGAAACATTTTCTTGAATCCGTAACTTGGATGTTTTTCAGAAAGTTCATTCAGACAATCGACCAATTCAGAGTCTTCTTTTCGTTTGGGATGATAGTAGTAACTGCTCCTCTCCAAACTCGCACAACAACACGCCTGTCTGATGTTCAATGAATGTTCCTGAACCATATATTCTACAATTTCCCGCTTTTTGACAGGCTTTACCACTTTTTTGACAGTACATCTTTTATCGCCTCGTACTCCAAACTCAGATTGGCAAACATCTTTTTCAGACGGTTGTTCTCCGATTCTAATTCTTTGATTTTTTGCAG
>CAZHFE010000140.1:0-2756 GCA_964532055.1 uncultured Kaistella sp.
TCCGAATTTTCCTTCGAGTAAAAGATAACTTCTTCTGTCTGAAATATTTCCGAGTTCTGCTGCTGCCAAAGTTGCGTAGTCAAGAGGAAGTGCAAGTAATTGTCCGTGGAAATTTCCGCCGGAAATAGATTCTTCCGCACTCAATACAATAGGATTATCGGTTACGGAATTGAGTTCGGTTTCTGCAAGATTTTTCAAATGTTCGTAAGCATTTCGGCTTGCTCCGTGAACTTGAGGAACGCATCTCATTGAATAAGGATCCTGAACTCTGTCGCAGAATTCGTGGCTTTTTAGGTTTTCGGAATTCCTTAAAAACTTCAACATTCTTGATGCTACTTTTTTGCTTCCCGAAAACGGACGAATCTCGTGCAGTTCTTTTTTGAAAGGACTTGCCGAACCTCGATATGCTTCTAAACTCATTGCAGCAGATAAATCTGCTAAATCCAAAAGGTATTCAAACTTAGACAATCCCAAAATTGCGTGAGCCAAAATAAACTGCGTTCCGTTGATTAATCCCAATCCTTCTTTTGGTCCAAGTTTTAGTGGTTTCAGATTATTTTCTTCTAAAACGATTGCTGAATCGTGAGGTTTTCCATTTTCCCAAACTTTTCCCAAACCGAGAAGTGGCAAAACCAAATGTGCAAGTGGAGCTAAATCTCCGGAAGCACCTACAGAACCTTGTTCTGGAACTACTGGAATAATGTCTTTTTCTAACATCAAAAGCAACCGCTCAATCACTTCTAAAGAAACCCCCGAAAATCCGCGAGAAAGTGCATGAACTTTAGCAATCATCATCACTTTGGAGAGTTCTTTGTCAATCGGTTTTCCTACACCAACTGCATGAGAAATAATGAGATTATGCTGTAACTGTGCTGTTTCTTCTTCAGAGATTTTCACATCGCAAAGCGGTCCAAAACCGGTATTGATTCCGTAAACAGTTCTGTCTGAAGCTACAATTTTCTGTACGTTTTTTTGGGAATTCAGTATTTGTTTTTTTGATGTTTTATCTAATTTTGCCGCTTTCGGATTTCGGGCAATTTCCAAAACATCTTCTATTGTAAAATGGTCGATACCGTAGATTTTCATTAAAATTATTTTGGGTTAAAATTACGGAAATTTACTGATATTAAACTTTTCCTTATTTTTGAATTGTGAATCCCTCTCTCGAACTTCAGCTGAAAACACTTCCTTCCGAGCCGGGAGTTTACCGTTATTACGACAAAAACGGTCAACTGTTGTATGTAGGGAAAGCAAAACACCTGAAAAAAAGAGTACTTTCTTATTTCAACAAAAATCTTTCCGGTTACAGAACCAGAATTATGGTCGGGAAAATCCACCGTTTAGAAACCACCGTTGTAAATAGTGAATATGACGCACTTTTGCTCGAAAATAATTTGATAAAAGAACATCAACCGTTTTATAATGTGATGCTGAAAGATGACAAATCTTATCCGTGGATTTGCATTAAAAACGAAGATTTTTCCAGAATTTTTATGACGAGAACTAAAATAAAAGACGGTTCAGAATATTACGGTCCTTATGCAAAAGTTCGACCTGCAAAAGTTTTGCTCGATACGATTAAACATATTTATAAAATAAGAACTTGTAACCTGAATCTTTCGCCACAGAAAATTGCCGAAGGAAAATATAAAGTCTGTCTTGAATATCATATCAAAAACTGCGAAGGCCCTTGTGAAATGCTGGAAACAAAACAAAACTACAACCAAAAAATTGATGCAATACGCGGAATTATTAAAGGTGATTTCCGAAAAGCAAAAGAACATTTGGTGAATCAAATGATGAAATTTGCCGAAAATTTGGAGTTTGAAAATGCACAAAATATAAAGGAAAAAATTGATTTGTTAGAAGATTACCAATCGAGAAACACTGTAGTAAACCCGAATATTGATGAAGTTGACGTTTTCGGAATGACAAGCGATGAAACTGCAGCTTATGTCAATTTTTTTAAAATAAGAAACGGAAATATCATACAAAGCTACACCACCGAAATCAAGAAAATGCTGGAAGAAACCGATGAAGATATTTTGGAAGAAGCACTCATCGAAATCCGCAGGAAATTTAATTCAAACTCCAAAGAAATTTTGCTGCCGTTTCATCTTTCGGTTGAAATTCCCGATGTAAAACTCATCGTTCCGAAAGTGGGAGACAAAAAACGCATTGTAGAACTTTCTGAAAAAAATGCAAAAGAATACCGCATCGAAAAACTAAAGCAAGTTCAAATCGTTGATCCGGATCGTCATACCAACCGAATTATGGCTGAAATGCAAAAACTCTTGCGAATGCCTGTTGAACCGCGACATATCGAAGGTTTTGATAATTCCAATATTCAGGGAACAAACCCAGTTTCGGCGTGTGTTGTTTTCAAAGACGGGAAACCCAGCAAAAGCGATTACCGTATTTTCCACCCGAAAACGGTAGTTGGTGCAAATGATTTTGCCACGATGGAAGAAGTGATTTTTCGCAGGTATAAAAGAATGTTAGACGAAAATGAACCACTTCCGCAACTGATTTTGATTGACGGCGGAAAAGGTCAGCTTTCTTCTGCGGTGAAAAGTTTGAAACTTCTGGGGTTGTACGGAAAAATCACCATTATCGGAATTGCAAAACGCTTGGAAGAGATTTATTTTCCGGAAGATTCCATTCCTTTATATTTAGATAAGAAATCTGAAACGCTGAAAATTCTGCAAAGAGTGCGAGACGAAGCACATCGTTTCGGGGTGAAACATCACAGAACA
>CAZHFE010000141.1:0-2748 GCA_964532055.1 uncultured Kaistella sp.
ATTTCTGTATAGAAAATTTGGTAGTTACCATAGTTCTATGTTAGCAGAAGTTTTTTATAATTTTCTTTTACCTTTGATTTGTTTTGGCTTATTTTCTTTTTCATATCGTTCAGTCCATTTTTCTGCTCTTTCAGTAAAATTGCAAAGTATACGATTACTTTTTCCCTTATTTTGTTCCTCAATAATATATGGTTTGCTCCAACGGTAAAATTCTTTATACATAAATCCAAGATAATCATAACAAATATTGTCATCAAAAACGTTATTTTTCAGTGAAATAGCAATAAATTCGTAAAGATTTGTTATACTTTTAGTTGCAGAAGTTACTTGTGCTTTGGCATCATCGGTTTTTAATGTGTTAATGAAAGTTTCGTAAGTTTCATTCTGATCATAAGGCTTTGCACCATTATCAAGTAATTGTTTCGAAAATTTTGGATATTCCCCAAGAACTAAATCTTTCAAAATTTCTTGCGTAGATTTTCTTCTATTCCATTCGTGAAATTTGTAAAGAGTGAATCCGGCAATTATTGCACTTATTGTAACAATTAGTAATGTTAAACTCTTAAATAAAAAGTCATAAAAATCTAGATTCTCATTCATACAATAGTGTTTTAAAATTTCTGCTAACAACAAAATTTACTCAATCCCATACTCAGTTTCGGCAATCATATAATCTACAACGGCTTTCAAATCTCCTGTTTTTTCAAAAACGGCCAATTGTCTGTCTGCTCCGGTTCCGTTTTTCATAATTTCCCACGCATATTCTACTTCTTTTCTGCAGCCCAAATCATCTACTACATCATCTATAAACTCGAGCAATTCTTTCAGCAAATCAATATAGGGTACACTTTCTTCTTTTCCGAAATCAATGAGATGTGCATGAATTCCGTCTTTGGAAGCACGCCATTTATTTTCGTTTAATAAAAGTCGCCTATAACTTCTGAAACTCATATTCTGCTGATGAAGTTTGTAGATTTTAGCAACCAAACATTGCATAATTGCAGCCAAACAAACCGTTTCATCAATTCTCAGCGGCATATCGCAAATTCTGAATTCTATGGTAGGATAGAACGGGTGAACTCGCAAATCCCACCAGATTTTCTTGGCATTATCAATTGTTCCGGTTTTAATCATTAAATTGATATAGGCATCAAATTCTGAGGCAGAACTGAAATAACTCGGGATTCCTGTTCTCGGGAATTTTACAAAAACTTCTTGCCTATAAGATTTAAAACCGGTATTTCTACCGATCCAAAATGGTGAATTGGTAGAAAGTGCATAAACGTGCGGAAGAAAATACCGCATTATATTTTGTATTCTCACGCCTTCTTCACGATTCGGAATTCCGATGTGAACATGCAATCCGAAAATAAGATTAGAACGTGCAACATCTCCCAAATCGTTCACGATTTTATCGTAACGATCGGCTTTTGTAATTTGGTTATCCTGCCATCTTGAGAAAGGGTGAGTTCCACCGCCGGAAACACGCAGATTATTTTCGTGGGCTACTTTGATGAGCCGTTTTCTAAGGTCGGTAAGTTCTGCTTTTACTTCCTGAATATTATTGCAAATGCCGGTTTCCATTTCAATGACAGATTCGTGCATTTCGTGTTTCAGGTTTTCGTGTAATGTTGCTTTTCCTCCTTCAATAATTTTGGAAACGTGTGATACCAAATCACGACTTTCAATATCAATAATTTGGTATTCTTCTTCAACGCCGATGGTAAATGTGTGCATAATATAATTGTGTTTTTATTTGAAAATTTTCATATTATTTAGCAGAGTCTTTCACAAAATTTCCCCAAGAAATATTCATTTTTCCAGGTTCATATTCTTTTGCTTTTTCTATCGCCAATTTTGCAGCGTGTTCTATAATCCATGCAAAATTTTCTTCACCTACCGAATTTTTATCCGCATCTGGAGCAGGATTGCAGAAATCTATTGCATAGGGAATTCCGTCTCTCACAGCAAATTCTACGGTATTGAAATCATAACCGAGTGCTTCATTCATTTTTATGGTATAATCGTGAATGATTTTTAGTATTTTTTCTCTTGCTTCACCTTCAGTTTTGTGGGTTGTAGCATATCTCAAATGATGAGGATTTCTCGGTTCATATGGCATGATGTGAACATATTTTTTACCGAGACAATACACTCTGTAATAATCTTCGAAAACAATTTCTTCTTGCACCATCATTACGAGTTGTTCTGTTTCGCCTAATTTGCTCCACATATCTTCTGCATTTTCTACGCGGTATACGCTTCTCCAACCGCCTCCATCGTGAGGTTTCATATATGCAGGAAAACCAACATAATTAAAAATATAATCCCAATCGTGGGGAAATTTCAGGTTTCTAAAAGACGTTTCTGTAGTGTTTGCAGGTCGGTCGTTTGATGGAAGCAAAACGGTTTTCGGAAGCGGAATTCCGAGTTTTGACATTAAAGCGTTATTGAAAAATTTTTCGTCTGCACTCCACCAAAAAGGATTGTTGATGACGTAAGTTCCGTTCAGTGCAGCGTTTTTCAAGTACGCTCTGTAAAAAGGAACGTCCTGCGAAATTCTATCGATAATCACGGCGTAACCATAATCTGCACCTTGCTCTAATTTGTCAATCAATACAGGTTCTGCAACGATTTCTCCATTTCCTAATTCATTTACTTTATCGATGAAAGCCCACGGAAAAGTGTCTTCCATTCCGAATAAAATTCCTACTTTTTTTGCCATAATATTTTTTGTTTAAAGTTTAA
>CAZHFE010000142.1:0-2688 GCA_964532055.1 uncultured Kaistella sp.
GGGAATTCTTTTTTAGCAATGTACTTGTCTTGTACGTACTTTAATAAATCCATTTTTATAAAATATTTTTATCAAGCTAAGCAACATTCACGTCCTTCGTCAGAGGTTGGTTAACGGATTGCAAAAATAAAACTTTTTTTTCTCTCTGCCAATAGTTTACAGAAAATATTTAAAAACAATAGATTGCGACAATTAAAATGTAAAAATTAACTCTTCGTGAAAAAATATATTTTACCCTATCACAAAAAAGTCGTAATTTCAAGCCACAAAATTTCAGAAGAAAAATGATAGATAAAAGAGTAAAAAATGCTAAAGAAGCCATTGCAGGAATTGCTGACGGAATGACCATAATGTTGGGAGGATTCGGTTTATGCGGAATTCCAGAAAATTCCATAAATGCATTGGTAGAAAGCAATGTTACGGATTTGACATGCATATCAAACAATGCAGGAGTAGATGATTTCGGACTTGGTTTATTGCTTCAAAAACGACAGATAAAAAAGATGATTTCTTCTTATGTAGGCGAAAACGCAGAGTTTGAAAGACAAATGCTTTCCGGTGAATTAGACGTAGAACTTACACCACAAGGAACTTTAGCCGAGAAATGTCGTGCTGCACAAGCAGGAATTCCAGCGTTTTATACTCCTGCAGGATTCGGAACGGAAGTAGCCGAAGGAAAGGAAACCAAAGAATTTAAAGGAAAAATGCACATTTTGGAAAATGCGTTCGAAGCAGAATATTCCATTATAAAAGCGTGGAAAGGTGATCATGCCGGAAATCTTATTTTTAAAGGTTCTGCCCGTAATTTCAATTTTCCCATGGCAGGAGCTGGAAAAATTACCATTGCCGAAGTGGAAGAATTGGTAGAACCGGGACAACTTGACCCAAATCAAATCCACATTCCGGGGATTATGGTACAGCGGATTTTCCAAGGGGAGAATTATGAAAAAAGAATAGAGCAGAGAACGATTCGGAAATTTGAAAATGAATCAATTTGAAAATTTGAAAATGAACTATGAGAAGCGATAAAGAGAATATTATTGTAAATAAATCTTTTGATTTTGCGATTAATATTATTGAATTTTCAGAAAAAATTTTCGAATTGAAACGGTTTGCATTGGCAAATCAAATTTTTAAATCGGAAACCTCAATAGGAGCTAATATAAGAGAAGCTCAAAATGCAGAAAGTAAAAATGATTTTGTCCATAAGTTAAAAATAGCAGCTAAGGAAGCAGAATAAACAGAGTATTGGCTGAATATGTGTTTGAAATCAAATCATTATCCAAATCCTGATGAAAAACTTATTCAGGATTTAAGAGAGATAGTTTTAATATTATCAAAAATTATTTCAACAAGTAAAAAATAGTAGAGCGTCAATTAATTTTCAAATTGACACATTTTCAAATTTTCAAATTATAAAGATGGCACTAAATAAAGAACAAATCGCACAACGCATATCAAAAGAAGTGAAAGACAGAATGTATGTAAATCTCGGAATCGGAATTCCTACTTTGGTGGCAAACTATGTTCCGCAAGATATTTCCGTAGAATTTCAGAGTGAAAACGGAGTTCTGGGAATGGGACCATTTCCGTTTGAAGGTGAAGAAGATGCAGATTTAATCAATGCAGGAAAGCAGACTATTACTACACTTCCGGGAGCATCGTTTTTTGATTCATCTTTCAGCTTCGGAATGATAAGAAGCCAGAAAGTGGATTTAACGATTCTCGGAGCGATGGAAGTTGCTGAAAACGGCGATATTGCCAACTGGAAAATCCCCGGAAAAATGGTGAAAGGAATGGGAGGAGCAATGGATTTGGTGGCTTCTGCGGAAAATATTATCGTGGCAATGATGCATGTGAACAAAGCAGGAGAAAGCAAAATCTTGAAAAAATGTACACTACCTTTAACAGGAGTCGGCTGTGTGAAAAAAGTAGTTACGGAATTGGCGGTGATGGACATTACTCCAAACGGATTCAAATTACTAGAAAGAGCACCCGGAGTTTCGGTGGAAGAAATCATTAAAGCCACAGAATCCGATTTGATTATCGAAGGAGAGATTCCCGAAATGGTGTTTTAAAATTCCAATCCCAAGTTTCTCAATTCTTTTTCCAAATCGGTGTTTTCTCTGATATGAATGTTGATAAATCCTAAGTCTTTTGCAACTTCAATATTCTTGGCGTTATCGTCAATGAAGACTGATTCTTCTGCTTTGATGCTATATCTTTTCAGCAAAACTTCCCAAATTTCAGAATTGGGTTTGATGAGTTTTTCCGTTCCCGAAACTACAATTTTACCTCCGAAAATTTGAAAGAAATCATAATGTTCAAAAGCATAAGGAAAAGTTTCAGCCGACCAGTTTGTCAATCCGAAAAGTTGATATTTTGTATGTGCTAATTTTCTGAGAACTGCAACATTTTCGGGAATGTCGCTTTTCAGCATTGTAGTCCAGTTATCGTAATACGCACGGATTTCTTTTTCCCATTCCGGAAATTTCTGCACTTGGATTTCAGTTCCTTCTACCAAACTTCTTCCTCTATCTTGCTCGGCGTTCCATTCATCATTGGCAATATTTTTTAGGAAAAACTCCATTTTTTCATCATCACTAAAATAGTCTTTGAAAAAATATCTCGGATTCCAATCCATTACCACACCGCCGAAATCGAAAATAATGTTTTTAATGTTCAAGG
>CAZHFE010000143.1:0-2664 GCA_964532055.1 uncultured Kaistella sp.
TAGATTTCGCCTACTTTTTCTTTGCCGAGATATTTCGCCTCAAAACCTTTGTTTTCCCAATCGATAAAATCATTGTCGAAACTTTCGGGAACATAACTTTCGTATTCCTGCAATTTGTTTGCAGCGTAATTCATTGCGTAACCTTTTTTTCCGTCATATCCTTCAATCGCAGTTTCTTTTTTATTAAGCGTAATTACTGTTTTGGCAAGATTTGGTCTTTGCTGAAAGATTTTTATAGGATATTCATCATTGATTCCCAACGTTACTCTTCCCTGCAACATTACAGAATTTAGGAGTTTCCAATTCGTCAAACCACCCGATAATTCTATGTTTTTATCGATAATTTCTTTTGCAGTTTGTGCAGAAATAAATTGTGATAATATAATTGAAAATATGAAGATTAATCTTTTACTCATTTTTAGTCAAATATTTTTTGAATTCATGAATCTACGATTTCATTCGAAATGTTTAAGAGTTCAAAGATAATTATTTTTTAGATTTCGTACTTCTGCGATTGTGAAAGTTTGTATATTTGAAAATAAGGTATAACATTATGAAAAAAATAAATTTCTCAATTTTAATTTTTCTGATTTTATTTTCTTGTAATCAAAAGCAAGAAAAATTAGAAACACGAAGACCTTTGACTTACAGCAAAGATTCTGTTCTTGTTCCTAAATTTAAAGTAGCATTAAATTTATCTGAAAAAGCAAAAAGTGAATTAAAACAAAAAAATGAATCTATAATAATATTCATTGAATTTATTGGAACTCCGGAAGTTCTTATTCCTGAAAATTATAAATATGAATATTATAATGAACTCGGACAAATAGATATAGGTTACAAATCGGTGGAATTAAAAAATCAAATGATTTATAATTTTAATGATTGTAAAGTTTCTGCGGATTTAATTAAATTACTTCATAATAAAACATACAATGCAAGAATAAGTGTAGTTAGCGGAAGAAAATCCTCAAAAGATAATTTGCTTGATTGTGAATATTTTGAAAAAAACATAGATAGCATTGCAAATAAAACAATTGAGATAAAAGGGAAACTCATAGAAGAATCATAAAAATTCAAAGCAATTTCCTCGCCTTTTCCAAATCTTCCGGCGTATCAATTCCTATACCCACGAAATCCGTTTCTATCATTTTGATTTTTTTTCCGTATTCTAAGTAGCGAAGTTGTTCTAATTTTTCAGCAATTTCCAAAGGTTTCATAGGTAATTTCGTAAATTCCAACAACGCTTCTTTTCTGAACGCATAAACGCCGATATGTTTATAATAAACGGTTTCCGCAGAAATATCCCTTTGAAATGGAATCACGGAACGGCTGAAATACAACGCAAAATCATTCAAATCGGTAATTACTTTTACGTTATTCGGATTTTCGATTTCCTCTTTTTCCGTCAGTTTTATTTTCAGTGAAGCCAAAGAAATTTCTTTATTAAAATCATTTTTAAAAACTTCAATCAGTTGTTTTAATGGTTCAGTTTTCAGAAACGGTTCATCGCCTTGAACGTTGATAACGATGTCGCAATCGATATTCGCAACGGCTTCTGCAATACGGTCGCTTCCTGTTTCGTGATTTCCTGTCATTACTGCATTTCCGCCGTTTTTAGAAATTTCATCAAAAATAATTTCGGAATCTGTTGCCACAAAAACTTCATCAAACAAATCTGTTGCGACTACATTATCATAAGTTGTGGAAATCACGGTTTTGTTTCCCAAAATTTCCACTAATTTTCCTGGAAATCTTGTGGAATTGTATCGAGCAGGAATGACGGCGATGATTTTCATAAGTTAATAGTTATGAGTTGTTAGTTATGAGTTATTTCAATCGTGTTTTTTCAGATTGGATTTTGTGGTTTTTACAATACTTCTCAGCATTTTCAGAATTTCAACCGCCGAATTTTTCAATTTTTCAAATTGTTCTTTTTCGATGTAATCGGTTTTATATAATAATTCGAGCCAATAAATAGTTTCGTCACATTCTTTCTGAGCAATTGATAATTTATGAACAAAATCCATCTTGCTTTCCGCATTTACAGCTTCCCGAACATTTGCACCAACAGAAGTTCCCGAGCGAAGCAATTGTTTAGACAAAACAAATTCTCTCTTTTTTACCGAAAAAATTTTGTAAAAATTGACAACTTCAACAGAAAAATCAAAACTCTTCTTCCCAACAATACTCTCACTCATAACTATTAACTTAAAACTCATAACAATTTACGCAACGCTTCTTCAAGTTTCGGTAACATTGTTTCAATTTCTGAAGCCGATAATCCGCCGACAGAAGCACGAAACCACATTGCAGATTTCTCATCTCCAAACGCCGAAAACGGAACAAGAGCAATCCCTTCTTTTATCAGATAAAAAACCAGATCAGATGAGTTTTCGATTTGTTTTCCATCGGGTTTCGTTTTCCCAAGATAATCTAATTTTATTGTCAGATACAAAGCTCCCATCGGTTTTATGCTTTCTACAGCCAAACCTTTGATTTTCAAATTTTGTATTCCTTTGTGCAAAACTTCTAAAGAGTTCTGCAATTTCTGCTTGAAGTCTTCTACAAAAGAATCTATATTATTTCTATCGTCAAAAAACTTCGCCGTTGCTTCCTGTTCTGGTTTCGGTGCCCATGCTCCAACGTGAGTGAGCAAAGATT
>CAZHFE010000144.1:0-2564 GCA_964532055.1 uncultured Kaistella sp.
GGTGCGGTTTTGAAAGATTATTTAACGATAAATAATTTTGAAGTTACCCTCGCTATAGATGGCGAACAAGGATTGAAAGAGTTCACCGAAAACGAATTTGATATTTGTATTTTCGATGTGATGATGCCCAAAAAAGACGGGTTCAGTTTGGCAGAAGACGTGAAAAGGATCGACAAAAACACCCCCATAATTTTCCTCACGGCAAGAAACATGCGCGAAGATATTCTGAAAGGTTATCAAATCGGCGCAGATGATTATATCACAAAACCGTTTGATACAGAACTCTTGCTGTACAAAATCAAAGCGATTCTGCAACGCAGCGCAGTGATTGAAGATGAAGAACAGGAACAGTTCAAAATCAGCAATATCTATTTCGACTCGATGTTGCGACAATTGAAAGTGGGCGAAAATGAATACAAACTCTCACCGAAAGAAAACGAACTGCTAAAACTGCTTTGTATGCACAGAAACGATTTCATGCCGAGAGATTTGGCACTGAGAAAAATCTGGAAAAAAGAAAATTATTTCACCGCAAGAAGTATGGACGTTTATATCGCAAAACTTAGAAAACTCCTGAAAGAAGACGATGGTTTGGAAATCATCAATGTTCACGGAGAAGGATTTCGCCTTTTGGTGAAAAATTAATGAGGTAAGTGTTTAAAAATGATACATAAAGGGTTATTTCAATTTGAGATAACCTTTTCTTTTCGTTGTAAAAGTCGATTACACATATATTTTTATTACTTTTGCGTGGTTGTCAAAAGTTGCTACTGTATTAAATTTAGAATCTAAAATTTTCTGTTTTTTATCAATTCGAAATGAATAAATCCCTGTTTGTTTTTCTTCTGTTTTTTGTATTTCAATTTGTTATTTGTCAGAAAATTGACCCCAAAAAACTAAATCTGGAAATTTCTGAACTCAACGATATTTATAAATACGATGAATCCATCATTCGGCTGGAAGAAATTATAAGCAATCCGAAATATTCGGATTTTGATAGGTACAACGCTTATCTGCAAAAAGCGCTGACTTATAAACGGCTTTATAATTATCCTGAAGTTTTGCAAAACTTAGATTACGCTTTAGAAGAAGCCAAACAAACAAACTTTTGGGAAGCAGCAGAAGTAAGGGTTCTTACGGAACAGATGTTTGTGGAATTTGATTCCAAAAAGTACGAGGAAGCCAGAAAGTTAATCGGCATTTTAGCATTGAAAAATATTAATCTCCTCAATTCCGAATCTCTCGGATTTTATTTTTCGGCGGCGGGAGTTCTACAAATTATAGACAAAAAATATGAAGATGCGGAAAGAACATTTAATAAAGCCATAACCATACTGAAAAAAAACGACCCGAAACATCTGCCGATGATTTATTCTAAAATAATCAGTTTGGCGGAACATCTGGAAGACAAGGAAATGGCTCAAAATGCTTTTAAAAGGGGAATGTTTTATGCAGATGAATACAAGATGGATATGTATCGGATTTCGTTGTATTATACGATGTCACATTTTTTTATGACATTAGAAGATTATAAAAGTGCCTATTTATATGAAAACCAAGGTGTGGAAGTATCCAGCAGATACAACGCCGCTTTTCAAAACGGAAAACTGACCGTTCTGGAAAAAACATTACTGAAGAAAAAGAAAAATGAAGAAATAAAGGTACAAAGACAACTTAAACTGTTTTTTATTCTTTTATCGCTTGTTACTTTGGCTTTGGTCGTTGTTTTGTACAAGCTCTACTACTCCAACAAACAAAAAAATACGCTTATCCAGAATGAAAACAGCAGGATGCGGTCAGAATTGGAAATGCGTGTAAGTTCCGAGAAAAAAGAACAAATCAATATAAATAACGGAAATCTTACAGAAAGGCAGTTAGAAATTATTGATTTGGTAAGACAACATAAAACCAATAAAGAAATCGGAAACGAACTCCATATTTCCGAAAATACCGTAAAATATCATCTCAAAACCATATACAATGTTTTGGGAATTGAAAACAGATTTGAATTGAAACAATAATTCTATAATTTACAAACCATTGATATTCAATGCAAAAAAATAAACCACTCTTCGGGTAGTCTATAAAACTATCCTCTGACTATCTTTGCTTTTCATCGGTTATTTTTGAAAAGTTAGCACTTTTGTTGCTGTTGAAAAAACCGAATCTTTACATTCGGATAATTTTTGAATTCCAAAACCTAACTGTCAAAACTCAATTATGCTGAGAAGAAAATGTTCCGCTTTTTTGCTTTTCGGAATTATGCTGTTTCCTGTTACGCAGATAAAAGCACAAGTTCCCGTAGGAACTGTTGTAGGAATTGCAAGTAAATATTTCACGCTTCTGAAATCTCATCAAAACGATGTTGTTTTTGCTCGCGAGAAAATCGAAGAGAGATTGGATGAACACAGCAAAATAGCAATCATTCCTTTTATTTCGCATATTTCTTACACCAAACCGGTTGTTCCGACCGAAGAAGAAGCCAAAGAACAGTTTGAAACTCAGCAGCTGATTGGCAGAATGCTTCAGGAACAGTTTTGGGACGTTTTTGATAATTATAAATC
>CAZHFE010000145.1:0-2542 GCA_964532055.1 uncultured Kaistella sp.
AACTGAAATTTGAGAAAGCAGCCATTTCCAGAGAATTTACCAGCCAAAGATTCCCAGATTCTCCAGAAGAAAAGAAATAATTTTTTTGAAATATTATCTCAAAAAGCAGCCGAAACGGTTGCTTTTTTTAGTTCATTTTCAGTAAATTCAACCCGATTCCGCAGTTTAAACACAATTTTTTCTTGCATAAATTTTTATAATGAAAAAGCAGCGACTGACTTTGCAAAGCGTTTTTTGTAATTACATTCAGAGATTTCCACTGAGAGATGATTTTATTTTTTTCGGGAGCAATATTGCGGTAAAAATCTAAGATTTCATCATTGATGTTTTCGTCAAAATTTTTGTGATAGGTATATTTTAAAGGTAAAACAGCATTCATCAAAATCAAATCAATAAAACTTTCAGTTAAATATTTTTCACTTTCTACGGAAGAAATTTTACCGAAACTAAAATGGTTATTCCAATATTTATCGGCTTTTACGGCTTCAAAAATTTTGTAAATTTCATCTGCATTTTTTGCGGAAATCAATTTTGAAAAAAGATTTTGATGTAGATGATACAGCGAAGCGAGTTGCGACAATCTCAAAGTCGGGAAATTCGGTGGACGGAGTTTTGAAAACTTCAGGTTAAAGCGGATTTCGGGGAGCTGGAATTTAGATTTCAGAAAATCAAATTCACGTTTCCAAATCTGCATTTGTTCGTCTTCAGGATTTTCCAGCCAATTGCACATTCCGAAAAATAATGCTTCTAACTGCGTTGGGTTTTGCCGGATTTTATTCACAATAGAAAAATCTATGCTTTCTGCTAATTGCTTAAAAATTGATGCATTTATCTTTAAACCAAAAGAATACGCCAAATTCTGAAACAGCACCGCTTCATAATTATTGTTGTTCTGTTTTAGAGACTCTTCAATTTCAAGAGATTTTTCGTCTAATTTTTTCAACAGTATTTCTTCCCAAAAAGCAAACGGAATTTTATCGGAATCGAAAATTTTTTGACAGGGAATAAAACTGTTTTCCTGCATCATCATTTCGTATTTCTGCAACAGATTCCCGTCAATATAATTTCTCAGTTCCAGCGTAGGAATGTTTTTGTTTTTCAGTTCTTCAATTTCGAAATCGTGAATAAAAACTGCGTGAAGAACAATGTTTTCAAAATCGGGATTTCCGGAGTGTTGATGAAAAACCCAGTCAGAAGATTTCAGATGAAGTTCTATATTTCCTGCTAAAACTAAATCTTTCGTTTTGATTTTCCCGAAAAGAAAATCTGCTCCCGAATCAAAATTCCATTTCCCAAAATCGAGGATTTGCAACTCGTTTCCTTCCGTATCTTTAAAATCAACATTGTTGAAAATCTTGAAATTCCAAAGATATTGAAGGAGCTTCTCGGTCATTTCTAATCTTTAAATCTATCTATCGTTTCCGCATACATTTTTTCGTAAATCGGAAGAATGTTTTTTAGGTCAAATTTCATTGCCTGTTCTTTAGCGTTTTTCTTCATTTTGGCAAGAAGATTTTCGTCGCTCAATAGTTTAATACAGTAGTTGCTCATTGCTTCTACATTTCCGATTTCCGCTAAAAATCCCGTTTCACCCTGAATATTCACTTCCGGAATTCCACCCGCATTTGAACTGATAACGGGAGTATTTGCAGCCATTGCTTCGAGTGCAGCCAAACCGAAACTTTCTTGTTCGGACGGAAGCAAAAACACATCTGAAAGTTGCAAGATTCTGTACAAATCATTCACTTTTCCGAGAAGACGTATTTTGGAAATCAAATCAGGATTCTCTTCCAGAAACTGATTGATTTTTTCCATATCCGGACCTTCGCCGATGATGATGAGTTTGGATTTTACTTTTAGGTTTACATTTTTAAAAATCTGCAGAACTTCTTCCACACGCTTTACCGGACGAAGATTGGAAACGTGAATCAGAATTTTTTCATCGGGATTTGCAAACTGTGTTCTTTGGCACTCATTGCACTCATCAAATTCATAATTGTCAATGAAATTGGTAATCACCTGAATTTCTTTTTTAATGTTGAAAAACTGTAACGTATCTTTTTTCAAGCTTTCGGAAACAGAAGTAATCGTATTAGATTGATTGATAGAAAATTCCACAGCGTGTTTGTAACTCGGGTGTTGACCAACTAAAGTAATATCCGTTCCGTGAAGTGTGGTAACCAACGGAATGTCTTTTCCTTCTTCTTTCAGCATTTGCTTCGCGGTAAATGCTGCATACGCATACGGAATCGCATAATGCGCGTGAAGAATATCGAGTTTATAAAGATTCACGACACGATATATCATCGAAGAAAGTGCAATATCATAAGGTTGATATTGAAAAAGCGGATAAGTCTGCACATTAACTTTGTGAAAAAAAATATTGGGATTGGTAATGTCTAATCTCGCCGGAAGATTGTTGGAAATAAAATGTACTTCATAGCCTTTTTTTGCCAAAGACATTCCCAATTCCGTAGCAACAATGCCACTTCCGCCATAAGTTGGGTAACAAAGGATTCCTATTTTCATTTTTTTATTTTTT
>CAZHFE010000146.1:0-2511 GCA_964532055.1 uncultured Kaistella sp.
TGGAATTTTCCTTCCGGTTTAGGTGCTTTTGTTTTGTTCTCCTGAATCTGTGCGTGGATTTTTTTCTCGTCAAGAATCCAGTAATTAATCACCAGAATAATCAGAATATTAATTGCATTCGATACAAAATAGTACCACGACAATCCAGAAGCAGATGTGTTGAGGAAGAATAAGAAAGTAATTGGGAAAATGTACATAATCACTTTCATATTCGGCATTCCTGGTTGTTGCGGTTGCTGCATGTTTCCTGCTGTCATCATGGTATAAATAAGAATTACAATGGTACACGCAATAGCAAAAACGCTTAGATGTTCTCCCAAAAGCGGAACGTGAAACGGCAGTTTTATGATGTCGTCATAAGCCGTTAAATCTTTTGCAAACCAAAAACTTTTGCCCCGCAAATCTATCATATTCGGGAAGAAACGGAACAGTGCATAGAATATAGGAATCTGAACCAATCCCGGTATACAACCCGCCATTTGGTTTACTCCGGCTTTTCGGTAAACAGCCATCACTTCCTGCTGTTTTTTCATAGGGTCTGCATCTTTATATTTTGCATTTACCTCGTCTATTTCTGGGCGAATTACTCTCATCATCGCACTGAGTTTGTGCTGTTTGAACATAATCGGTGAGAGAATAATTTTTGTGGCAATCGTCATTAAGAAAATTACCCAACCTGCAGCAATCCCAAAATCTGAAAGCCAGTTATAAATAGGGATAAAGAACCATCTGTTCAAACTTCCGATAAAAGACCAACCGAGAGGAAGCAGTTCGTCAAAATTTTTGTCGTAGGTTTTCAGCAAATCCAAATCGAGCGGCATAAAATACCATTTGAAATTTTGGTTGAGTTCGTTTCCTGCCAAATCAACCTGTCCGTTGAAATTAAATTTTTTCAGAAATTCACCTTCATCTATGGTTTCCTGATGACCGTTGGAGTTTTTGAATCCGTGTTGTGGTTCTATCACCGCTGCAAAAAATTGCTGCTTCACGGCGAGCCAGTTCAGCGTTTCTTTAGGTTCTTCCATTGAGGTTCTTCCGTCATAATCAAAGGAAGAATAGTTGTTGAAAGAATAATTGAATTCTGTATGAGTTTGTTCTTGGGAACGTCCTTTTTCCATTTCGCGTGCGCTGTAATCCCAAACAAAATTGGTTTTTGAATCTGAAACTAGTTGCGATAAACCTTGTGTTTTTACATTGAAATCAACCGCATATTTATCCAACAAAGTGTAGATAAACTGAATAATTGCACCGTTAACATTTGCCTGCATTGTTACGGAATTTCCGTTTTGCACCGGCGTGAAAATAATGTCTTTTGTGTTGAATGTTTTTCCGGTTTTATCTTTGAACTGAAATCCGTAAGACGAATTGTTTTTATCCAAAAGCAAAAGCGGTTTGTCGTTGGTATCGGTGTTTTTGTTATACGCTCTGTATTCGTTGAGCTGCACGGTAGAAATTTGACCACCCAAAGTAGAAATTGCCAAAGAAAGCTCTTTGTTTTTCAAATGAATCTGCTGAATGGAAGCGGTTCCTGTATTTTCGTTCAGATTGGTAACTGCTGCCGGTTTTGTATTGTTTGCCGGAGTTTGGGTGATTTTGGTTTTGTTTTCTGCAGAAAGTTGCTGTTCTTTGGCTTGCTTGTTCTGAAAGTAGAACATAAAACCAATGAGAATCATTGAAAACAATGCGAAACTTATGAGTTGATTTTTATCTAAACCGTTATTTTGCTGCATCTAATTTAGTTTAAAGTTTAAGGTTCAAAGTTTGAGGTTTGTGAATAATCAAAACTTATACCTTATCATTTTAACTGACAAAATTACTGATTTTTTTTGTAAATAAACTCTTTTATCAATGCTTTCGGTATTCTAAGTTCCCTTAAAATTTCAGATCTCGAATTTCAGATTTTTTAAAACTTTATTCTCAGAAAGTAAAAAACTGGCATTACTTTACAACACCTATTTTTTCACGGGATATTTCAACGCTTTATCAATTTCAATTGGGTTGTTGTGTTCACGGATATATTTTTGTGTGGATTCCGTCAATTCTTTAAATTGACTTACATCTTTAATATCTACTCCGTTTATGCTGAATGTCGTTTTGGGATTGGTGTTTTTACTGAATTCTTCACGAGTACTTTGATGAGGATCATTGTAATAATCCATCAACAATTTATTGATAGTTTTTTCAGTAGTTTTTATGGGTTTTTGACCGTAAAAACTTTTAAAAAAAGGAATTTTTCTGGTTGTGGAAAGATTGTAACTTTTTACCAAAGTAAAATCAAAATTATCTTTATCATCATATACCTGAAAAATCAATCCGGGAAGCTCTTTGAATTTATACGGACCTTCGGAAATCGGAATGTCTTTTGTAAACCATGCCGTCCAGTTTCTTCCGCCGAAAGAAGCAGTTGCCTTTTGCAAAGTATAATTTGCGACTTTTTTTGTGTCGGGATGCAAGTTCCAGTTTATTTTATCAACAGTTTCCACTGCAAAAAAATCATTTATGAAAAGAAGA
>CAZHFE010000147.1:0-2367 GCA_964532055.1 uncultured Kaistella sp.
GTATCCCGAGAATAATGGTGAGAATTGCTCCCAAAACAATCATCCAACCGCGCCAAATATAATTCAGAATTTTTGTCATTTTTTATCCGTTAAAAATCACCCTTTTCTTTACCGAATAATTCAAAATAGAAACCAAAAGAATCGCCGCAATTTTACTTAGCATTTCCTGGCTGAAAACGAAAACCCCTAAATCAAAATTGTCCTTAAATACAAACCGGAAGAATATCTGAAAGAAAGCCAAACTCAAGAATGTAGATAGAAAAGAAACCGACATAAAGTAAGCAAACTCTTTGCGTTTAGAATGTTTGCCTCTTTCAAAAACAAACCATATACTGAAAAAATAATTGGTAACAATTCCGCAAGTTGTAGAAAAAACATTGCTCAGAGGAAAGTGAATTCCGTGGAAATTGTTTTCCTGTGGAAAAATCTGCGGAAGATAAACGCTGAATATTTTGAAAGACCCTATTTCCACAACAGCACTCAACGCTCCTGCAATAACGAAAAAGAAAACCTGCTTTTGTTTGAGTAAAAGTTTTTTCATCAGAAAATAGTACCACAAATGTATAACTATATGTTAAAGATTAAAAATTCTTGTTAAAATTTTTTTTTGCTTTAGTTTAATGTTTAATTTTAGTTTCTGAAAGCAATTATATGAATCCTCAGAAATCATACAGAAAATTTAGTCCTCAGCAGAAAAAAATAGAAGAATTGGAGAAAAGCAGTCCACGTTTCAGGAGGATATATTCTGAATACGAAACTATGTCTGATGAACTGTGGAATTTAGAAAACAGCGATATTAAAAACATTCCCGATGATTTCATCAATGCCATAAAATTGCAGAAAGAATATCTGGAAGATGAAATTGACGATTGGCTTTTTGACGAGAAATAAAAAGAATAAGAAATCCATAGCAATATGGGTTTTTCTTTTTGGTTATCTTTGCACAAGTTTTTCTGCAAAATGCTCATCAATCTTACCCAAAATAAAAATCTGAAACTTTTCAAACTCATTTCCGAAGTAGCGGAAGAGAATAACCAAACTGTTTTTGCAGTTGGAGGTTATGTGCGAGATTTGTTGATGAAAAGACAATCACCGACCGATATAGATTTCGTAACCGAACAAAACGGAATAGAACTCGCCAAAAAAATTGCAGAAAAAATCGACCCTAAACTGAAAGTTTCCGTGTTCAAAACCTATGGAACGGCAATGTTCAAATACAACGATTTAGATTTGGAATTTGTAGGAGCAAGAAAAGAAAGTTACAGCACAGATTCCCGAAAACCGTCCGTAGAAACCGGAACTTTGGAAGATGACCAGAAACGCCGCGATTTCACGATTAATGCAATGGCAATTTCACTGAACAAAGAAAATTTCGGAGCGCTGATTGATCCTTTTAACGGGATTTCCGATATGGAGAAAAAAATAATTAGAACTCCTTTGGAACCTTCACAAACCTATTCCGATGATCCTTTGAGAATGATGAGAGCCGTTCGCTTTTCTTCGACTTTAGGTTTTGATATTGAAGAAAATTCTCTCAACGCCATTAAAAATGAAGCAGAACGGATTAAAATCGTTTCAATGGAGCGAATTATGGTGGAATTCAACAAAATAATGCTTTCGGAAAAACCGTCAAAAGGTTTAAAATTATTAGAAGAAACCGGACTTTTACAAATCATTCTTCCCGAAATTACCGCGTTGAAAGGCATTGAAAATATTGAGGGACAATCTCACAAAGACAACTTTTACCATACTTTGGAAGTGGTTGATAATATTTCTGAAAATACTGATAAACTCTGGCTTCGTTGGTCGGCTTTGCTTCACGACATCGGAAAAGCACCGACTAAAAAATTTGTAGAAGAAATTGGCTGGACTTTTCACGGACACGAATTTTTGGGTTCAAAAATGATAAAACCGATTTTCAAACGACTGAAATTACCTTTGGGAAGCGAAATGAAATTTGTGGAAAGACTCGTGAAAATGCACGCTCGTCCCATTGCTTTGGTTACAGATGATGCTTCAGATTCTGCTTTGCGGCGGCTTTTGTTTGATGCAGGCGAAGATTTAGAAGATTTATTTACGCTCTGCAAATCTGATATTACCACGAAGAATTATTCAAAGCAATCTCGCTTCAAAAAGAATTTTGAATACGTGCAGCAAAAAATAAAAGAAGTAGAAGAAAAAGACCATATTCGTAATTTTCAGCCACCGATTTCGGGTGAAGAAATTATGGCACTTTTCAACATCAAACCAAGCCGTGAAATTGGTATTTTAAAGGAAAAAGTAAAAGAAGCCATTTTGGAAGGCGAAATAGAAAACGATAAAAATCAAGCCCAAAATTTCGTGATGAAAGAAGCGGAAAAATTGGGA
>CAZHFE010000148.1:0-2266 GCA_964532055.1 uncultured Kaistella sp.
TGGAAGAACTGCGTGAAAATATTTTCATTAAAAATTTAGCAAAAGTTCTGATTGCTGAAGAAAACGAAAATCCTGTTGGTTTTGCTTTGTACTTTCATAATTTTTCAACTTTTGTTGGGAAACCGGGAATTTATTTGGAAGATCTTTTTGTAGAACCGGAACATCGCGGAAAAGGTTACGGAAAAGCTCTGCTCATCGAGCTTGCCAAAATTGCAGAAGCCGAAAACTGTGGAAGAATGGAGTGGAGCGTTCTGGATTGGAATACTCCCTCAATAGAATTTTACAAATCTCTCGGTGCAAAACCAATGGAAGAATGGACGGTTTTTCGTTTAAATGAAAATGCAATCGCTCATCTTGCAAAAAAATAACTTTTACTTTACTTCGATTTCATCAATAAAAATAAACGCATCGCCTCCAAACGCTTGATGTCCTTCCGGAAATTTCCCGAAATTATACGCTTTCACTTTTACAAAACGCGCATCAATTGGAAGAATTTTGGAAGTTATTTTCTTGGTTTTAACTTCGTAATCGAAAACATCAACATTGATGTTTTCGGTTTTCATTAAGGTAAAATCTTTTCCATTGGTGGAAACGTAATATTCCACTTTTGTAGGAAACAAAATCCATGAGCGGGAATCCTGCAAATAGTTGGAGGAAATTTCATTAACCTTTTTCGTTTCTTTTAAATCAATTATCGCTTCAAAATCCTGACTTTGATATCCTTGCCAATCGCCTTTTCGCCAGTTTTCTGAACCGTAAATTCCGTCAACCAAACCGTCTTTTCCACCGGCAGAATATTGTGGATTGTATTTTGAAATCAGCGTTACGGAATAATTGTTCGGTTTTTTGTAAAATTTTGCGGAAACAATACTGCTAACTTTTTTACCGCGTTCTACGCGAGCAAGTACACCGATTGTAGAAGATATTTGAAGAGGAAATTTATATTTCATCCAAGCGGGTTTTCCTTTTTTAGGATGGCCATATATATAATAAATCTCATCTTTCGGATTCAGCGATTTGATTTCCACTTTCATTTTATGGTTAAAAGCAAGATTTTCATATTCAAAATAAGGAACGGGAATAAAATTCTTTTCATAATTTATTTTGCAATACATATTTCTCGTATCAAATCCGAAATTTTTCAGTTTTTTTACCGGAGTTTTTTTCGTGATGATTTCCGAAGTGCCGTCTTCAAAATTTACTTTCACTTTATCAAAATACGGTTCTACCGTTTCCCATTGATTCTGCGCCGGAGTTACATTATAAATCCCCATTGAACTCAAAATATACCAAGCCGACATTTGTCCGCAATCCTCATTTCCAATCAAACCATCGGGAGAATTTTTGTAAAAATTGTCGAGAATGAAATGTACTTTTTCTTTCGTTTTTTCGGGTTTTCCTACAAAATTATAGAGATATGCAACGTGATGACTTGGTTCGTTTCCGTGTGCATATTGTCCGATTAATCCTGTAATATCTACTTGCTGTCTTCCTGTGGTTTTAGACGGAAGCGAAAACATTTCGTCTAATTTTTTCTCGAAATTTTCTTTTCCGCCGTGAAATTCAATCAAACCGCTAATATCCTGCGGAACAAAAAACGAGTATTGCCAGGAATTTCCTTCAGTAAAATTATTGTTCACTTCTCTCGCATCAAAAGGTTTTAAAAAAGCTCCGTTTTTCTTCGGACGCATCAGATGTGTTTCAGGGTCGAAAAGATTTTTCCAGGATTGCGAACGTTTCATAAAATACTGATAATCTTCATTTTTGCCTAATAATCTCGCCATTTGTGCAATGCACCAATCGTCATACGCATATTCCAAAGTTTTAGAAACGCTTTCGTGTTCGTCGTCAATGGAAATAAAGCCGTTTTTCTTGTATGCATCAAGTCCGAAAATATCGAGCATTGCAGAACGTTTGGCGGCTTCAAACGCTTTTTCGTAATCAAAACCTTTAATGCCTTTTACCATTGCATCGGCAATCACGGAAACGGAATGATAGCCAATCATACATTCGGTTTCGTTGGCTGCGAGTTCCCAAACAGGAAGTTTTCCGCCTTGTTCATACATTTTGATAAAGGTGTTGATGAAATCTGAAGTGCGTTTTTTGTCAATCAAAGTCATCAAAGGATGATACGCTCTGAAAGTGTCCCAAAGCGAAAAAACGCTGTAATATTCAAAACCATCCGCTTTATGGATTTGTCTGTCCATTCCCATATAGTTTCCATTCAAATCATTCACAACATTCGGCTGTGTAAAACAATGATAAA
>CAZHFE010000149.1:0-2237 GCA_964532055.1 uncultured Kaistella sp.
TTTATTGTATACCGCCCTAGAAATTCAGATGAAAGATTTATTTGATGGTGAAATGATTTGAGTTTTGTATTGCTAACCAGCACAGATTCCGGAAAAACTTGAAGATTGGTTAGCGTCTTATTTTTTTAAGTCGTTGATTTTAAATATCACCTAACTTCACATTATAGATAAAATGTTAAAAAAAATGTTTTTAAGAAATTAAATACAATATTTTAGCACGTTTTTTGTTATTATACTCTTAAAACAATCGATTTTAACAATTCACATTCAAAAATCTGTAATGAACAATCGCTTTATTCCTTTTATTTCTGTACTGATGACAATTTCTCTCATTGTTTTCGTTACGCTACAGTTGTATTGGATTAAAGAGTTGTATAGCGCACTTGACCAAGATTTTTCAAACAAAGTTTATGCTGCATTAGAAACTTCCACCAAAAAAATTGTGGATATAGAAAATGACAAGTACTACGCAAAATACAAGAATTTTGACAAAACTGTTATTGCAAACAATAATCTTCCTTCACTTACTACCATTTCTCAGGTAGAAGATTCGGCATCGAGAAGACAAATTACTTACACCAAAAGTATCATTGAAAAAAAAGACATTCCTATCTCCAAAACCGGTGATAGTTTGAAACTAACCAATATGTACACCGATGAAGCGCTCATCAGAATAAAGAAAAACCAAAATACTCCGGAAGCACTTACTTCGGATTTGAGCACTTCTATTGACAACGGCGATTTTAATCTAAGAACTTTCGTAAAACTGAATGCTACAAATCTCCCTATAAATCAACGTGTTGATAATAAAACACTGGATTCTGTACTCGTCAATGAGCTGAAAATGAAAGGAATAAGCACGAAATTTGGTTTTGGTGTAATGGATAAAAACGGAAAACTGACGAAAATCGCTAATAATGTTTATCTCGACCAGAAAAACAAAGACAACTATTCTTATCCGTTGTTTACCGACAGTAAAGACAGAACATTATATTCTTTGGCATTGGTTTTCCCGAGGAAAGATTCTTTGATTGCGCGAAATAATCTCCCCATGCTTTTGGGAACAATCATGTCGCTCCTCACTATTTTGGGAATCTACATTATTTCCATTAATTATATGATGCGGCAGAAAAAAGTATCAGATATAAAAACCGATTTTATCAACAATATGTCGCATGAATTCAAAACGCCATTGGCAACAATTTCTGTGGCAACAGATTCATTATCAAATGATAAAATAGCAACAAACCCCGAAAAAGTAAAATATTACTCGGGGTTAATAAAGCAGGAAAACCTACGAATGAAAAAGCAGGTAGAAAACGTGCTGAACATGTCGAAACTCGAAAGAAACGAAGTGAAACTGTTTTTGAAAGAAACCGATGTACGCGCTTTAATCAAAGAGATTACAGAATCATTCGGGTTGATTGTGAACCAAAGAAACGGCACTTTAACACAGGAATTCAATACCGAAAAATATGTTTTTAAAATCGATGAGTTTCATATTTCAAATGCATTGATAAATCTTCTGGACAATGCCAACAAATATTCTCCGGAAAGTCCCGAAATTTCCATCCGTACCAAAAATGAAGAGAATTGGTATGTGATAGAAATTTCCGACAAAGGAATCGGAATGGATACCCAAAATAAAATGAAGATTTTCGAGAAATTCTTCCGCGAAGAAACCGGAAATATTCATAATGTAAAAGGACAAGGTTTAGGACTTTCTTATGTGAAAAAAATTGTAGAAATCCACAAAGGACAGATTTTGGTAGAATCTACAAAAGGAAAAGGAAGCACGTTTACCATAAAATTACCGATGGTATAAATAATTAAAAATGAATAATTAAGTAGTTTATGAAAAACGATTCTTTAGTTCCTCGAGAAAATTTGATCAGAGCAAAGTCTTTTGATTTTGCGATAAGAATCATAAATCTCCGAAAAACCCTGCATAAAGAAAGAGAAGAATATGTAATGTCAAAACAACTGCTTCGTTCGGGAACATCAATCGGTGCAAATATTGAAGAAATAATAAAATTATTAACCTCAATTTTAAAAACAACAAAACAGAATATAAACAACTTAAGCAATTAATAATCAATCAATTATTAATTGTTCATTTTTAATTATTAATTAATTCAGTATGAACAACAGAATATTATTAGTAGAAGACGACCAAAGTTTTGGTGCGGTTTTGAAAGATTATTTAACGATAAATAATTTTGAAGTTACCCTCGCTA
>CAZHFE010000150.1:0-2233 GCA_964532055.1 uncultured Kaistella sp.
AATAAAGCAGGAAAATCATATCTTTGCAAATCAATTCCGAAAGTGAAAAAGCTCGTTATCATTCCCACTTACAACGAAAAGGAAAATATAGAAAATATTGTTTCCGCAGTTTTTGTTTTGCAAGACGGTTTTCATATTTTGGTAGTTGATGATTCTTCACCGGACGGAACCGCGGAAATCGTAAAAACACTGCAAAAAAAATATCCCGAAGAACTTCACCTAAACATCAGAAAAACAAAAGACGGTTTAGGAAAAGCATACATTCACGGTTTCAAATGGGCATTAGAAAACGGTTACGATTACATCTTCGAAATGGACGCAGATTTTTCGCACAATCCGGCCGATTTACCCAAACTTTTCGAGGCGTGTAAAAATGCCGATATGAGCATCGGTTCAAGATATTCTAGAGGAGTAAACGTAGTAAATTGGCCAATAACAAGAGTGCTGCTTTCTTTTTTCGCTTCCAAATATGTAAGAACAATTCTGCGGATTCCCATTCACGATACAACCGCAGGATTTGTATGTTTCAGCAGAAAAGTTTTGGAAGAGATCGGTTTAGATAAAATAGAACTGAAAGGTTACGGTTTCCAGATTGAGATGAAATTTCGTGCTTATAAAAAAGGATTCAGAATCGTGGAAGTTCCCATTATCTTTACCAACAGAGAACTCGGTGAAAGCAAAATGAACGGTGGAATCATTCACGAAGCAGTTTTCGGTGTTTTAAATTTGAAATGGAAATCGCTCATTGGTAAATTATGAGAACAATCTTTTTTATTTTCACTTCATTAATGATAATAAGCTGCTCCCAATTGATTGACGAGCCGAAAAAACTCGTTTCCAAAAACAAAATGTCTGAAGTGATTGCAGAATTTGCTTTCAATGAACAGGCAAAAACCATCGTTCCGGAAACAGATATGGAAAACGTAACACGTTTCACGCTGAAAAAATACGGAATCACCGGAAACGATTTTACAGAAAGTTATAAATACTACACCGCAACAGGTGATTTGGAAAAAATACTGAGCAATGCCCAAAAAATTATTTTAACGAAAGACCCCGCTGCGAAAGCATACATCGAAAATAAATTAAAAGAAACCCAAAACGTACCCGCATTTGCGAAATAACTCAATATGCCTCCATTTTTTGAAATAGAAAAAACCACCACCGGAAAAGCAAGAGCCGGAAAAATATCAACCGACCACGGTGAAATACAAACCCCGATTTTTATGCCGGTCGGAACAGTGGCTTCCGTAAAAACCGTGCATCAACGGGAACTGAAAGAAGACATCAAAGCACAGATAATTCTCGGCAATACTTATCATCTCTATCTTCGTCCGAAAATGGAAATCATGCAGAAAGCAGGAGGTTTGCACAAATTTATGAACTGGGACAAACCGATTCTCACCGATTCCGGTGGTTATCAGGTTTTTTCGCTTTCATCTTCCAGAAAAATGAGTGAAGAAGGCGTAAAATTCAAATCGCATATTGACGGAAGTTATCATTTTATTTCCCCCGAAAAATCAATGGAGATCCAAAGACAAATCGGCGGAGATATTTTCATGGCGTTTGACGAATGTACTCCTTTTCCGTGTGAATACAACCTCGCAAAAACGTCTATGGAAATGACACACCGCTGGTTGAAACGCTGTATAGAGTGGTGCAACGAAAATCCCGAAATCTACGGACACCGACAAAGATTATTTCCGATTGTTCAGGGCTCTACTTATTCGGATTTAAGAAAAATTTCGGCGGAATTTATTTCCGAACAAAATGCAGAAGGAAACGCAATTGGCGGACTTTCCGTAGGTGAACCAGAAGAAGAAATGTATAGAATTACCGATGAAGTTACGGATATTCTCCCGAAAGAAAAACCGAGATATTTGATGGGAGTAGGAACTCCGTGGAATATTTTGGAAAGCATTGGTTTGGGAATTGATATGATGGATTGTGTGATGCCGACAAGAAATGCAAGAAACGGAATGCTTTTCACCTGGAACGGCGTAATGAATATGAAAAACGAAAAGTGGAAAAGCGATTTTTCACCGCTCGATGAATTCGGAACGAGTTATGTAGATTCGGAATATTCCAAAGCGTATGTTCGTCATTTGTTTGTGGCAAAAGAATATTTGGGAAAACAAATTGCTTCCATTCATAATTTAGCATTTTATCTGGATTTGGTTCGTGTTGCAAGAGAACATATTTTAGCCGGAGATTTTTATGAGTGGAAAGATTC
>CAZHFE010000151.1:0-2223 GCA_964532055.1 uncultured Kaistella sp.
TTCATCATCTAATTTTCTGATGATATTTAAAATAATTTCCGAAGTTTCATTAATGAAAAGTTCCTGGTTTTTATTTTTGGAAAGCCATTCCCCAACGAAAACCGAAATTTTTAGTTTTAAAATATACGGACGGATATTCGGAGGCGAAAGAAAATTCCCGACCACAAAATTTCCGAGATTATCACCGATTCTTTCTTTGGAATTCTGAATCAGATTGGTATGCGGAATTTTCAATCCGAGAGGATAATGAAAAAGTGCGGTAACTGCAAACCAATCTGCTAAAGCACCGACCATCGCTGCTTCCGAAAACGCACGAACATAGCCAATCCAATGAGAATCATTGTTTTTCTGCAAAATCGTCATCACTACGAAAATCACTGCCATCAAAATGAAAAGTCCTGTAGCAAATGCTTTGTACTTTCGCAGTTGTTTTTTCTTTATTTCGTCATTCATTAATTCAAATTTAGTAAATTTGGGTATGAAATTTTTGATTTCAATATTATCTTTGATGTTTCTGCAAATGTGTTCGCAGACACAAAAACCTGTTTCAACTCAAAAAACACCTATCATGGAAAATACATCAAAAAACAATCCATACTATTCCCGAACCGATAAAACCAAGCTGAACATTTCCAACGAAGAATGGAAAAAAATACTTTCGCCGGAATTGTATGCTGTTGCAAGAGAAGCCGATACGGAATATCCTTTCACAGGGAAATACAACGATTTTGATGAATTGGGAGAATATTACTGCGCAGTTTGTGGAAATCATTTATTCAAAAGTGATGCGAAATTTTCTTCAACCTGCGGTTGGCCGAGTTTTTTTGAAGCCGATAAAGACGGCGTGATTTACAAACGTGATTCTTCACACGGAATGGAAAGAATTGAGGTTTTATGCAAACGCTGCAATTCGCATTTAGGACACGTTTTCAATGACGGACCAAAACCAACCGGAACACGATTTTGTATGAATTCTGTAAGTTTGGATTTTGAGCCGGAGAAAAAATAGTTTTATTTTGGATTTTTCAAGGGTGTTTACTAATCTCGTAACAATATGTTAGGTGATGCTATTTTGTAATTTTTTTAGATTCAATTTTTCCATTAACCATTTTTCAGTTTTTTTAACTGGTCTTATAAATTGTAAGTAGCACCAAATTGCAGGAATTATCCCGCCAAGAGAGAATAGAAATCTTTCAGGTAGAGTTGGTTCTCTCAAGATTTCATTAATTGTCCATTTTTCAACAAAAAAAGGAGCGTGAGTAAAAAACACAACAAAAAAAGCGAAAAATAGGATACTAAAATAACTTGGTGTAAATTTTATACTTGTAATTGTAGGGTTTTCATTTTCAATATTCATTTTTATTAAAGGAAATGATTCACGAAAAGCATCTAAACCAAGCGAATATCTCTGAATTTTGAATAACTTACTGTTTTCTTCATATTCATATTTATCCACTTTCATTCCTAACAAGTATTTTTCTGGAATTTTCTTATCTAAAATATTTTTGATTTCAGTATAACTAAAATCTGTTTGATATTTTCCAGAAATTGTAAATGGAAGATTGATTTTCATAAAATGCCACCTAACAAAAAATACCCAAACTTTCTTATATCAACGGTGCTCCTACCTGCAAATCGCAGCGATGGTACGGTTCTCCGTGAGGAGGATTCAGTGCCGGTTTCGGACCGCTGTTTTGTACCGATGGTGATGAAGGACGAATAGGATTTGTATCAAAACCCACGTTGGTCTGTGTTCGTTGCGGCATCACAACCGGAGCAGGTGTACTCTGAACTGGAGCAGGACTGTTGAGAGGTGCTCCTACTTCTATATCGCAACGGTGATATGGTTCTCCGTGAGGAGGATTCAGTGCAGGTTTATCCGTTGTTTTTTCTGCTGTTTCCGCCACTTTTGCTGCCTTTTCCGCTTCTTTTCTAAACGCTTTCAGAGAATTTTCATCAATCTTCATACTCTTCACTTTTGAAGACCTTCTCTGTTCCTCTTCTGTGAGTTCCTGCGGTTTTGTGGCTTCGGATTCCTGTGCAGTTTCGGATTCTGTTCCGGAAGATTTCGGAGATTCTTTTTTGCACGAAAACACCATTGCTGATGCAGCAAGTAAAATTATAGGTAACTTTTTCATTTTATCGTTTTTTAGTAATAATTCTTTTTTGTTAAAACATAACATCTAAACCGAGATAAGCATTTGCAGGCATTATCGGTGCATA
>CAZHFE010000152.1:0-2201 GCA_964532055.1 uncultured Kaistella sp.
ACAAAATGTCAGATTTAAAAAACTTAGCGGAAACGCTTGTAAACTTAACAGTAAAAGACGTAAATGAATTAGCGGCCATCTTGAAAGATGAGTACGGAATTGAGCCGGCTGCAGCTGCAGTAGTAGTATCCGGTGGTGCAGGTGGCGGTGAAGCTGCTGAAGAAAAAACAGAATTCGATGTAATTTTGAAATCAGCAGGTGCTTCTAAATTAGCAGTTGTAAAATTGGTAAAAGATTTAACAGGTGCAGGTTTGAAAGAAGCAAAAGATATGGTAGATGGTGCTCCTGCTCCAATCAAGCAAGGTGTTTCCAAAGACGAAGCAGAAGCTTTGAAAAAACAATTGGAAGAAGCTGGTGCAGAAGTAGAATTGAAATAATTCTTTTACTTACCAATAAAAAAAAATATCCGTTCATTTTGAGCGGATATTTTTTTGCCAAATTAGATAAATTCTACCAGGAAAAACAAGCAAATCTAAGTTTAATAATTCTTTGCTGTTATATCTTTTCAATGGTTTTTCTTAATTTTATAGAGATAAAATCTTTGTATAAAAATAATAAACCCGTACAAATTAAGTTAAAATGAAGAATTGCCCTGCTTGAAAACGCTTTTTCAAATATCTGTATTCCTTTTCTGTGTTTTCTTAAAAGCGCAGGAAAAAGAGTTTTGGCTGATTGATATTCAGACCGATAAAAAAACTCAGGTCAAAGATTCACTTTCTGCCGTGAAATTTCTCGATTCTCTTTCGCAGAACAATTACTTTTTAACGGAACTGAAATATGTTGAAAAAGCAGGAAACAAAACCGAAATCTATTTTGATAAAGGTGAAAATTTCAATGAAGCAAATGTGGAAATTTCAGATGAAATTACAACTGATTTAAAACTAAAGCCAAAATTTTTCACCAAAAATCTCGATTCGCTAAAAAGAGAAATCAACGAAAAATACCGAAACCGAGGATATTCTTTCAACCGTGTAAAATCGAAATATCTCAAAATGAAAGACAGAGTTCCCTCAATTGAAATTACGGTGATTTCCGGAAAACAAAGGGTGATTGATGCATTCGTTTTTCGGGGCTACGAAAAACTGCCGAAACGATTTGTAAAAAATCTGGAAAAAGAATATCGCGGCAAAATTTATAACGACAAAAATTTGTTGCAGATTAATCAGTCCCTACAAAATCATCAGTTTCTGGCACTTGAAAAACCACCTCAAACTCTTTTTACCAAAGATTCTACACAGATTTTTCTTTTTACACAAAAGAAAAAATCTAACACTTTCGATGGTGTTGTAGGTTTTGGGAACGATAAAGACGAGAAATTTACCTTTAACGGAAGCATCAATGTGAATTTCCGGAATATCTTCAACAGTTTCGAGAGCATCAATATTTTCTGGCAGAGAAATCCCGACAGAGGGCAAACTTTCGACTTGAAAACGGATATTCCCTATCTTTTCGGCTCGAATATCGGAACGAATATCAATGTAAATATTTACCGACAAGATTCTACTTTTGCTAATGTGAAACTGCTTCCGTCGCTTTATCTTCATCTCGACAATCGCCAGAAAATCGGACTTAGAGGTACGTTTGAAAATTCTGTAGTGATGGATTCGCTTTATGTGCAGGGAAAAGATTACAACAAAAAAGGAATCGGAATCTGGTATGATTTTACAGAGCCGACCGAAATTGAACTTTTTCTCTATAAATCGCGGATAAGAGCAGAAGCAGATTATATTACAACTCATTATTCCAAAGAAAATTTTACGTCAACACAAACCAATTTCTACTTTTTGGGCGAAAGAAATTTTCATATTTCGGGAAATAATTACCTGAATTTAAAAGCCGAAACCGCTTTGCTGAACTCCAAAAACGAATTTGCAGCCAATGAATTGCTGCGTTTCGGCGGTTGGAATTCTTTTCGCGGGTTCAATGAAAATTCGTTTCTTGCAGATTTCTACTATTATGGAACTGCAGAATACCGCTATTTGGTCGGGAATCAGGCGTTCTTCGATATTTTTGCACAGTACGGTCAACTCAATAACAAAACTTTTTCAGAAAAACCGAAAATTTATAGTTTCGGTTTGGGTTTCAATTTCTTTCTGCCGATTGGTTTGATGAGTTTTCAAATCTCCAACGGAAACCAATTCGGTAATCCTCTGAAATTCAGCGATACCAAAATCCATTGGGGAATTTTGAGCAGGTTTTGA
>CAZHFE010000153.1:0-2080 GCA_964532055.1 uncultured Kaistella sp.
AACGAGGTGAAACCAGCGGAAGAACCGACGATAGTAATGAAGAAATCATCAGAAACAGAATAAAAGAATACTATAAAAAAACTGCAGAAGTTGCCGAACTCTACAAAAAACAAGGGAAATATGTGGAAGTAAACGGAGTTGGCGAAATTGATGAAATCGCCGAAAAATTGTACGCAGAAGTAGAGAAAATAAAATAGTTGAAAGTTATTAATTATGAGTTTTTTGCAATTCGTATCATAATTACTTACAATTATCGAATTTTATTAATATAAAAGTTCTGAAAAACAAATTATGAATTTCCACAATTTGTAACTCATAACTCATACCTCATAACTAAAAAAATGTCAAACTTCGTAGATTACGTAAAAATACATTGTAAATCCGGACACGGCGGTGCAGGTTCTGCACATCTTCGCCGCGAAAAATATATTCCGAAAGGCGGTCCAGATGGTGGAGACGGAGGAAGAGGTGGTCATGTAATTATGAAAGGAAATTCCCACGAATGGACACTTCTCCCGCTACGATATACAAGACACATCAAAGCAGAACGTGGCGAAAATGGTGGAAAAAGCCAATTAACCGGAGCTTACGGAGCAGATGTTTATATTGAGGTTCCAATTGGTACGATTGCGAAAAACGAAGATGGAGAAGTCATAGGAGAAATTCTGGAAGATGGACAGGAAATTATTCTGATGAAAGGCGGAAAAGGTGGATTGGGAAATGAGCATTTCAAATCTTCTACCAATCAAACTCCGAGATATGCACAACCCGGACTTCCCGGAGAAGAAGGTTACATTGTTTTCGAATTGAAAATTTTGGCAGATGTTGGTTTGGTTGGTTTTCCAAATGCCGGGAAATCTACACTTTTAGCGGCAGTTTCTGCAGCGAAACCGAAAATTGCAGATTATGCTTTTACCACTTTAACTCCAAATCTCGGAATTGTAGATTATCGAAATTACAAATCTTTTGTAATGGCAGATATTCCCGGAATAATCGAAGGTGCAGCGGAAGGAAAAGGTCTTGGTCACAGATTTTTAAGACATATCGAGAGAAACTCGATTTTGCTTTTTCTGATTCCTGCCGATTCTGAAGACCATTTTCAGGAATTCAAAATCTTAGAGAACGAACTGAAAGAATACAATCCCGAATTGCTGGATAAAGATTTCATTATTTCCGTTTCCAAAGCCGATTTATTAGATGACGAACTGAAAATGGAAATTTGCAAAGAATTTCCCGAGAACAGACAACCGATTTTCTTTTCCGGAGTTACACAAGAAGGATTAATGGAGTTAAAAGATGTGATTTGGAAAAAACTGCACGAATAAAATTTAATTTATGAATATTCTAAAAAACAACGGCTCATTATTACTTTTCATCATCTTATTTTCAACTTTCGCAAATGCACAAAGTAAGAGATTTTATTACGAAGTAAATTTCAAATTAGATTCCGCAGGAAAATATCCTAGAAAAGATATTGTTGTTTTGGAAATCAACAAAAACTCTAACATTTTCATGAGCAATGAATACATTGTTACCGATTCTTTAAATCAAATTCACAAAGATAGACAGGATTTCGCCTATCCGAAATTCAATAAAATCGTGGAATATCAAAAATCTGATGACAGTTTTAATTTCATCCATAATCTTTCGATGAATTACTATCAGTTCAAAGCAAAAAGGAAAATCAATTGGAACATTTCAGATGAAAAAAAGAAAATAGGAAATTTCAAAGTAACAAAAACAACTACAGATTTCGGAGGAAGAAAATGGACAGCTTGGTTTTGTGCAGAAATTCCTTTCCCTTACGGTCCTTATGTGTTTTACGGATTACCCGGTTTGATTTTGGAAATTTCCGATGACAACCAGAATTATCATTTTTCTTTCATTCAGAACAAAAATTATAAAACAGAACTTAATTCCCAAAACATCATAAAAAAATTATTTGACGACCGAAAGATTGACATTAAAGAAAAAGACTGGAAAACAGTTCAGCTAAATTATTACAACAATCCGATTCCCGAATACAAAAGCGGAAAAGCATATATGGAAAAAGAAGATGGTTCCAAATATACCATGAATG
>CAZHFE010000154.1:0-2021 GCA_964532055.1 uncultured Kaistella sp.
ACCGTGAATATCAATCAAACCGATTTAAACGAACTTGAATTTCCTGAACTTTTAGCGGAAATCGCTCCTTTTGCTTTTTCGCCGAAAACGGCTGAAAAAATTTTTGAACTTCGTCCTTTTCAAATTGATGAAGCGGAAGTTTCTTTGAAAAAAACATCAGAATTTCTCACGAGTTTTGAAAGCGAAAACGCAATACCATTCAATGAATACGAAGATATTGAAGAAGACCTGAAACTGATGATGATTGAAAATTTCCGTCTGGAAAACAAGGCTTTTATCAGAATTAAAAATATCACGGAGCAAATCGGAAGACTTCAAAAATTTTTTCCACAGCTTTCTGAAACGTTTCCTGTGCTTTTGGAAGAAGTGAAAAATTTGGATTTCAGAAAAGAGATTATTGAAAAAATAGATAAAGTTTTCAACCGTTTTGAGGAAGTGAAAAGCGATTCTTCAGCAATTTTAAAAACATTGCGAACCGAAATTCAACACGCAAGAAAAGCGATTGATGAAAATTTTAACCGTTCATTAACCACTTATTCCGAATTTTTAGAAGACATTCGAGAAAGCATCATAGAAGATCAAAGAGTTTTGGCGGTAAAATCAGGTTTCAAAAAGAGAGTTGCTGGACGCACTTTGGGAATTTCCAAAACAGGTTCTATCACTTACATTCAGCCAGAATCTGTTGTGAAGCATTATTTTAAACTGCGTGAAAATCAGGAAGAAGAAAAAAAGGAAATCGACCGAATTTTACGAAAACTCACTGCCGAAATTTCCGAATTTCAATCGGAATTAATTTCGTATCAAAATTATATTTTCGACCTTGATTTGACAAGAGCAAAAGCCAAATTTGCTGAAAAAATCCACGGAGTTCTCCCGAAAATCAACCGACATAAAACATTGAGATTAAAAGATGCGTTTCACCCACTTCTTTTCCTTAGAAATAAAGAAGAAAATAAACCGATTTTTCCGCAGTCTTTGACTTTAACCGAACACAACAGAATTATCTGTATTTCCGGACCGAATGCAGGAGGAAAATCAATTACTTTGAAAACAGTCGGATTGCTTCAACTGATGATTCAGAGCGCGATTCTTGTTCCTGTTCATCCGAAATCGGAAATGTTTTTCTTTGATAAAATTATGACCGATATCGGTGATAATCAGTCCATTGAAAATCATCTTTCCACCTACTCTTCTCGATTGAAAAAAATGTCGGGAATGATTCGCGAAGCCGACGGAAATTCGCTTCTCTTGATTGACGAATTCGGAACAGGTTCTGACCCGGAATTAGGTGGTGCTTTGGCTGAAAGTTTCTTAGAATTTTTCTATGATAAAAAGAGTTTCGGGATTATCACAACTCATTACACCAACATTAAATTAGTTGTGGAACAACTTCCTGCAGCAGAAAATGCCGCAATGCTTTTTGATGAAGAATCGCTTGAACCGCTTTATAAATTAGAAATCGGACAAGCTGGAAGTTCGTTCACTTTTGAAGTGGCGGAAAAGAATAAAATCCCACGTTTCATCATTAAATCTGCAAAGCAGAAAGTGGAGCACGACATTGTGAACCTCGATAAAACAATTGTGAAATTGCAACAGGAAAAATTTGAAGTCGAAAAACTGAAATCGGATTTGTCGGAAAAGCGTGGTTCTGTAGAAGATAAACGTGATAATCTGCAAAAACTGAATGAACAGTTGGAGCAAAAACTCTTTAATTTCCAAAAATTATATGAGGAAGAACACCGGAAATTACAATTCGGGAATAAGATTGAGGGCTTTATTGACAAATATGTAAAAGGAACTTCCCGAAAAGATGTGGTAAAGGATTTCGTGAAATTGCTGGAACAGGAAAAATTCCGAAAACTCGGCACAGATAAAGACGAAAGCAAAAAATTGCAGGTCATCAAACGGAAAATCACGCAACAACTGAAAAAGGAAGACGTCAAAGAAAAAATCGCCGAAACCAACGAAAAAATCGAGGAAAAGAAAAAAGTAGAACGCTCACTTTGGCTGAAAATCGGACA
>CAZHFE010000155.1:0-1979 GCA_964532055.1 uncultured Kaistella sp.
ATGAAATTTGAAATTAAAAATCAATCAAATTCCGAACATTATATTTGGGGAGAAAATTGCGAGAGTTGGATTTTACTTGATTCAGACAGTTTATCAGTGAAACAGGAAAGTATGCCGAGTAAAACCAAAGAAAAGCTTCACTTTCATTCCAAAGCACAGCAATTCTTTTTTATCCTAAAAGGAATCGCGACTTTCTATATTGAAAATGACAAACATATTATTGCTGAACAGCAAGGAATTAGAATATCACCAAATACAAAACATTTGATAGCCAACGAAACAGAAAGCCAACTCGATTTTCTTGTTATCTCGCAACCTACAACTAATAACGACCGAACTTTGGTAGAAATATAAATCAAGTGAGGCGTATCTTGATCGAAAGGAAAAATTGGCTCTTTTAATAAAATGAATCTCACAAAAGAAATCCAAAACTACATCAATGCAAGTCTGAAAACCGATTTGCATTCTTTGTTGCTGAAAAAATCACCGTTTCCCGATGTTTCGATGCAGGAAATCATGCAGCAGATAAAAGGAAGAAAAACAGCTGAAAAAAAATTCCCTTTTCTGCTGAAAGAAAATATTATTTTTCCGCCGAATCTCAATTTAGAACAGGCATCATCACAATCTACAGCAGAATATAAATCACGGAATCTCAAAGGAAAATCTTTCCTAGATTTAACGTGCGGTTTCGGAATCGATGCTTATTTTTTATCACAGAATTTTGAGGAAATTACTTTGATAGAACAGAATCCCGAACTTTTAGAAATCGTAAAGCACAATTGGGAAATTCTCGGAAGAAAAGCCGGTTTCATTAATGAAGATTTGGAAGAATTTCTAAAGAGAAACCAAAGGAAATTCGATGTCGTTTATCTTGACCCTGCAAGAAGAGATGAGCATAAAAACAAGAAATTCTTACTCGAAGATTTGTCGCCCAATCTATTAGAAATTCAGGAAAAACTGATGGAAATCTCACATGAAATTTGGGTGAAACTTTCCCCACTGATTGATATTTCTTACCTGATTTCGGTGCTGAAAAATATTTCGAAAATAGAAATTATTACTGTAAAAAATGAAGTGAAAGAATTATTGATCAAAAGTCAAGAGTCAAGAATCGAGAACCAAAATGTTGAAATATCGTGTGTGAATTTGGATTCCCAAGATTCGGATTTTTCTTTTCACTTTAATGAAGAAAAAACTGCGGTTTCAGAATTTTCAGAACCGTTGAGATATCTCTATATTCCGAATAATGCTGTGCTAAAATCGGGTGCTTTTAATTTGATTTCGGAAAAATTTCGTTTAAAAAAACTTCATCAGAATACTCATTTTTATACTTCTGATGAATTTCTGCAGAATTTTCCGGGAAGAATTTTGGAAGTGGAAATTACAGATGCAAAACAAATCGCGCAAGGAGAGAAATTCAATATCATTTCTAAAAACTATCCTTTAACACCCGATGAAATCAAAAAAAAGTATAAAATTTCAGACGGCGGAAATTCTTATCTGATTTTTACACAAACCCGAAAAGGAAAAATAATTCTGAAATCTCTTTAAAAATTTTGGCGTAAACTTCAATATTTCTTATTTTTGGAAAATCAAAAAAATCATAATGAAAAAAGTTATATTGGTTATTGCAATTGCAGGTTTTGCGGTGAGTTGTAAAAAAGTTCCGCAAGGAGGAAATAAAGGAGTTCTGAAAATGGAAGGAGATGTACATAGATACAGCGATGATGAAATGAAAGACGGTCATTCTGCAACCCACGAAGAGCAGGAAGTTGTGATTTCAGATTCTTTGAAAAAAACCACCGATACTGTCAAAGTAGTTAAAACTGAGAAAAATCATTGATAAATTTCAGATAAAGAATAAAAATGTTTTGCTTCGGCGGAGCATTTTTTTTATTTTTACAACATTCCATTTTTATATTAATTCAATCAAAATAAAATGCAAGAAACTTTAAATTACATTCAGGAAAACAAACAGC
>CAZHFE010000156.1:0-1932 GCA_964532055.1 uncultured Kaistella sp.
CTCCACAAATACGGAACATTCAGAAAAAGTTTTGCGGTATCGGAAATGCTTTGGTTTTCGTCAAGATTTTCGGTTTCAAATTCCACTTCACTTCCTATGGAAAGCAATGTTTCGCCGTCTTCAAGACTGAAAATTTCAAACGGTTTTGTTACTAAATTTCTTTTTCGGTTTTCTGAAATAACGGAAATCTGCTTAGAATCTACCCAACCTTCATATCCATCAAAATCCATTTTTATTTTGGAAAATTTTCCGTCTGTTTCCATAACTTCCATACTTTCGCCGTACAAAACCTGCGAAACCATTTCCGCTTTATGAGAATTTTCCGCACGAAGCGGCGCTGTTGAAACTGTGCAAACTGCTTTCATTTTGTTTAATTACTTTCTGCGGAGCAAATTCACTCCGTCCCGCAAAGGTAAAATAAGATTTTCAAAATCGCCGTCTTTAGTAATGATGTCGTTTAATTCTTTGATTTTTCGGGTAGATTCTTGTTTCGGGTTTTCTTCCAGAACTTTTCCGTACCACAAAACATTGTCGAACATTACTACAGAACCCGATTTTAGTTTCGGTTTCAGCAGATGAAAATACTCCGCATAATTTTCTTTGTCGGCATCAATGAAAATAAGGTCAAAAACTTCATCGGTTGTTTTCAAAAATTCTTTTGCATCTTGAAGTTTAAAATCAATCTGTTCTGAAAATTCACTTTCCTCAAAATATTTTTTCGGAAGATACGCCAATTCTTCATTGATGTCGAGCGTTGTGAGTTTCCCGTTTTTTTGTAAACCTTCCGCCATACAAAGTGCAGCATATCCTGTGAAAGTACCTATCTCCAAAATGTTTTTCGGTTGCAGAATTTTTGAAATAATGGCTAAAAATCTTCCTTGCAAATAACCGGAAATCATGTGTGGTTGTGTGGTTTTTTGGTAAGTTTCTTTTCGCAGTCGTTTTAAAATATCCGGTTCGGAAGAAGCGTGATTTTCTAAATAACGATCCATTTCTTTATCTTTTTCTTCGAAGTAACTCATTTTTGGTGCGTTCAGAATTTTTGGTTTAGTTTCAAAATTAAATAAAAAAAATCTCGCAGATTCCACAGATGATGCAGATTTTAATTTCTGCTTTATCCGCCATATCTGCGAGATTTATAAAAATTATTTTGCTCTTAATTTTTTGCCGGAGCAATATCCATTAGTTTCATAAACTCATCGAGTTTCGGCATAATGATAATTTCTGTTCTTCTGTTTTCAGCACGTCCGGAAACTGAAGCGTTCGTAGTTTTCGGGTTGTATTCGCTTCTTCCTCCTGCAGTAATTCTGTTCGGATTTACCCCGAATTGCGTTTGCAGAATTTTTGCCATCGAAGTTGCTCTTAAAGCTGATAAATCCCAATTGTCTTTCGGTAAATTAACAGAACTCAAAGGAACATTGTCGGTATTTCCCTCGATAAGTACGGAATAAGTATCATAATCATTAATCACTTTTGCCACTTTACCCAGAACTTCCTGTGCAGCCGGCAAAACATTATAATCGCCGGTTTTGTAAAGCATTTTATCTGATAGTGAAATCATTACAACACCCTTCAAAACTTTCACTTGTACATCTTGGTCTGCAACATTATCCAAAGAACGTTTCAGTTTGTTGGATAGCGCAAGATTCAGACTGTCATTTTTCGCATTGGTAGAAATCAGTTGTTTGATGTATTTGTTTGAAGCATTGATTTCCCCGATGAGTTTGTCAATATTCGCCGAACCTTTCCCTGTGTTTGCCAAACATGCATCAAGAGAAGTTTTCAGCGCATCATTCTGACTTTTCAGCAGATTATTTTCACTTGTCAAACCCGAATTTACAGATTTCAAATCCTGAATTTCCCTTTGTCTTTCACCGATATTGGTAATACATTGGTCGTAGTTCAATTTCATCGCATCATACTGCTTCTGAC
>CAZHFE010000157.1:0-1910 GCA_964532055.1 uncultured Kaistella sp.
AATTTTCAAACTATCAACTTGCTTTACCATTCCCACGACTTGAGTATTTTCTCCGAAACTGATATGGTAAATTCTCCCTGATTTTAAATCTTCTACTTTCATAATCCTATTTTGTTTTCAAGTTGTTTTAAAAGTTCTTGCTTTTTCTCATTTGCAGACGCTAAACTTTTTTCGTTTTCTTTAATGTTTTTATCTATGTTTTTTATAGCATTTTCTATGTAGATTTTTATTTTTTCTGGATTGGTTTTTAAATTGAATTTTTTAGCAGTTTCTAAGTGATAGTAGTTGTATTCTTTTATTTGGTTAAATTCATTCTGTAAAAACTCTAAAGCTTCTTTTTGTGATTTGAAAAAAACCACATCTTTATCGCTTCCACTGCCATCACTATATTCATTTATTTTAAAAACTAAACTTCCATCGGTTCGACCAAAAAGAGAAAGTAGTCGCATTGAATCAAATCTTTTTCTACTATAATCACTTTCATATCTGTCAAGAAGATTGTTACATTCATCTTCATTGAATTTTATAAGATTCCATTCAGAATAATTTTTTACTAAAACCCATTTTTCAGTATTAGAAAAGAAATCAGCTATATGATTAATAACTTTTTTAAACTCTGCTTCTCTAGGTTCTTTTGCAATGTTTCTAAGCCACTTTACTCGTGCTGATAGGGAATCATAAACTAGACGTTTTTCTTGATTCAATTTTTCTATTTTTGAATCCCATTCTTTTCTGTCTTTGTCATATCTTTCTTCAAGTTTTTTTAATTCTGCTTCTTTCCAAGAAACAACAGGTGCATCGTGTAAAGTTTTCACAACAAAATTTTCTCCTGATGGGATTTCAGCATTATTCGCAATGAAAATTTCCTGCACTATTTTTTCTTGGCTGTTAAGGTTTCCAATTACTACTACTTTTTTACCATCTGTAGTATATTTAATGTCTGCGTTGTTCATAGTATTTTCTTTTTAGGTGTTTAATTTTTATTTTGCACAAAATAATCCGCAACTTTTAACCTGTAAAATATCGAAGAATGTTTCATCATTCTCATCTTCCTCAAAAATATTCAAAGTCATTTTAGGAGCGATTATTTTACAAATCTGATTTATTCTCTTACGTCTTATTTTATCAGCATTTTCTCTTATTTTTTTCATTGGATATTCTTTCTTCCAATAGTAAGGTTCATCGCCTCCTTTATATTCATAACTTTCGGCTTTATCAAATAATTCGGGGTGATGTTCCAGTAATCCCACCAATTCATAAAGTCTTTGGTTAAAGCAGAAATAACAGTTTGCTCTGCTTCTCCATGCGAAAAGAATATCAAACATATATTCTGATAGCAAATGTTTTACATCAGCACCTATAATCCTGCAAACTTCTTCATATACGCTTTTCCAAAAGAAAGCAGGAGGTTTTAAGCCTTTTGAACCGATGATTTCATAAACCTGTTTTATACCTATTCCTAATTCTTGTAATGGATATTTCGGCGTAATGTTTTTAGATGTGGAATTGTTAAATCCCTCTCTGTTTTCATCGGATCTGACACCATAATAAACAATGGCTTCTTCACCGTTAATCCATTTTACAAAAGGTTCTATCTTTGATTGTCTGGTGCAATATCTTGAGTTACCATTCGGGAGAAAATAATTATAACTTTCAATGATTGCGTCTAAATCTTCCCCAACTCTGATGATTTTCTTTCCGAAATACTCTTCTACTTTTTCAATCCAGTCAAAAACTTCCGGCAATTCCGCTCCGGTTGGATTAAAGACAAATTCATAATCCAAATTTGGCTCAATAGTAGTTTGAACGATTGCTGTTGCTAAACTGTCTTTTCCGGAAATTGGTATAATGTGCCTCATTTCTCAATCCTTTAATTTTTCGGCAATCTCTTTTACCGTTAGTATTTTCTT
>CAZHFE010000158.1:0-1902 GCA_964532055.1 uncultured Kaistella sp.
GTGTTCATTTTAATTTGGGATATGTTCCGCTGAAACATTTGGGTTACAAAGCAGTGGTGGTCAATCTAAGCGATATTGCCGCCATGAATGCCGTTCCTACGCAGATTTTGGTTTCTCTTGCCGTTTCCAACAGATTTCCTGTGGAAGCGTTGGAAGAAATTTATGAAGGAATTGCTTTGGCTTGTAATCATTATAAAGTGGATTTGGTAGGAGGCGATACCACAAGTTCCAACTCGGGTTTGGTGATTAGTATCACTGCAATTGGTTTGGAAAATTCCGAAAACATAGTCAAAAGAAACGGAGCAAAACCTAATGATTTACTCGTAGTTACGGGAGATTTAGGTGGTGCATATCTTGGTTTGCAGATTCTGGAAAGAGAACACGCTGTATTTTTGGCAAATCCAAATATGCAGCCCGAAATGGAAGGTTATGATTATATTCTGGAAAGACAGCTAAAACCTGAAGCAAGAACCGATATTAAAAAAAAATTACATGAACTCGATGTACAGCCAACTTCCATGATTGATGTTTCCGATGGTTTGTCGTCTGAAGTTCTGCATCTTTCCGACCAAAGCAAAGTTGGTTTTTGGGTATATGAAGAAAAAATCCCGATGGATTCTCTTGTGATTTCCACAGCAGAAGAACTGAATCTGAATCCGGTAATGTGTGCTTTGAGCGGAGGTGAAGACTATGAACTGCTTTTTACCATTTCGCCTGATGATTTTGATAAGATAAAAAACCACCCCGATTTCACGATAATCGGTCATGCTGTAGATTTGGAGCAGGGAAATTTCCTGGTTGCAAGAGGAAGCAACGAACTTGTTGCACTGAATGCTCAAGGTTGGGACGCTTTTCTGAACCGGAAATAAAAAATATTGAACATAAAAAAATCCCAATCTTTAGATTGGGATTTACTTTTATAAGTATCGCAAAAATTATGCGTTTGGTTCTATAGAAACGAAAGATCTGTTGTTGGCTTTCTTTCTGAAAACTACTTTACCGTCAACAAGAGCGTGCAGAGTGTGGTCTTTACCCATTCCCACGTTTTCACCAGGATGATGTTGTGTACCTCTCTGTCTCACGATGATATTTCCCGCGATTGCTTCTTGTCCTCCGAAAATCTTTACACCCAATCTTTTAGAGTGAGATTCTCTACCGTTTTTGGAGCTACCAACTCCCTTCTTGTGTGCCATTTTATTTCAGAATTATTTTTTTGGTGTTAATTTCTCGATATTTTCTTTGATGTATGCATCAAATTCTTCAGTTCCCAGAACTCTCTTGTCTAATTTCTCTTTCAGTTCTTTCCCTAATTCTACCAAAATTTTTCTGTTTTCGATAGATTGCGAAAGCTCATTTTTCTTGAGAAGATAGTTCAATTCATGGTCTTCACCGAAGTTTACTGTAGCTGCATCGCGGTTTGAAGCTGCTGATTTTTTCTCTTCTGCTTTTTCAGCTTTCGAAGCTTTTTCAACTTTAGCTGCAGGTTGTGCAGTTTTTGTTTCTGCGGTTTCAGTTTTTACGGTTTCTTTCTTTGCAGATTTTTTAGCCCCGTCAAATCCCGTAATTCCGGTAATCTGAATTTGGGTTAAAGATTGTCTGTGACCATTTTTCTTCTCATAACCTTTTCTTCTTTTCTTTTTGAAAACGATTACTTTATCTGCTTTCACATGGTCTAAAATTTCAGCATCTACAGAGATACCGTTTACAGCCGGGGCGCCGATTGATGTATTACCGTTTACAGTAAGAAGAACTTTATCGAAAGAAACTTTTGCTCCTTTATCTCCTTTCAAACGGTTTACAAACAACTTCTGGTCTTGCTCAACTTTGTATTGAAGCCCTGCTATTTCTACAATTGCAAACATTGTTTATAAATTTTGTTAGTTAATTCGAGGTGCAAAAGTA
>CAZHFE010000159.1:0-1824 GCA_964532055.1 uncultured Kaistella sp.
GGTTCGGGTTTGGTTTCTGCAATATTTTCCTGAACATTTTCCTTTGGCGTAATTTCGGTTTCAGAAGCCAGACTTCCTTCCTGATTTGCGGGTTCTTCCAATCCGTTTCCGTTTCTGTTATCGCCGAAATTGATGAGCATTGTGGTTACTGCTTCTTTTTTCTCGGGAAGTTTTTCGATGATTTTATAATAAAAAACAAAAAACAGCAACGCAGACCAAACTATTGCAGTGATGATTCCGCTTTTTAGTTTGTCCTTGCTTTCTTCTTTTTTATGGAGGGTATAACCGTTCATTTTTTCCGGCGATTATTCTTCTTTAGCAGTTGCAATAGCAATATTGAAGTGGTGTTTTTCGGCAATTTCCATTACGAAAACCACATCTTTGTGAAGCGAATTTTTATCTGCTCTTATGGTAAAAGACGGACTTTTCGCGTTTTTCAGTTTATTGACGATAACAGATTCCAACTGTTCTTTTTTTACCGCAACATCATCTGCAAAATATGAACCATCTTGTTTAATGCTTATAACCATATCTTTCGGAATGTTCGGGTTTTCTACCGTTCCTTTTGGGAGTTTGACATCTATCGCACTTTGATTTGCTGCGGAAGAAGTTACCATAAAAAATATCAGTAAAAGCAAAATGACATCTACCATTGCAGCAAGCGAAAACTCCGGAGTGGCTTTATTTCTTCGTTTAAGTTTCATTGTTTACGACGGTTTATTGATGATGTCAAGAAAATCGGTGGTGAGATGCTGAACTTTCAAAACAAATTTATCAATCTTTGTTAAAAGCAGATTATAGAAAAAATTCGCCGGAATCGCTACAGCCAAACCTGTCGCAGTTTGTCCGAGTGCTGTGTAAATTCCTTCCGACAAAGTTTTCGGAGAGAAAGAACCTTCTGCATTTGACATGCTGAAAAATGCCATAATCAAACCGATTACCGTTCCCAAAAGCCCCAACATGGGAGCTAAACTCGGAACAGATGCCAAAAGATTGAGATTTTTTTCGAGTTTGGAAACTTCTATTTGTCCCTGACTTTCCATTGCACTTACAATATCAGATATTGGTCTACCTATTCTGGTAATTCCTTTTTCCAGAATTCTTGCTTCAGGAGTATTTTGTTTTTCGCAATAATCTATCGCTGAATCTATTCGTCCGTTTTTCAGCAAATCGGCGATATTGTACATCAGGTTTGTATCATTTATTTTCAACATTCTGTTGATGTAGAAAAGCCGTTCCAGAAAGATATATAAAGCAAAAATACCTAAAGCAAGTACGGTTATCATTACCACATTTGCAAAAAGATTTCCGTGAAACATAATTTTCCAGAAAGAGAAAACGTGTTCCTGAGTTTCGGTTACTGCGGTCTGTAAAAACATTTATTGATTTTTTTTAGATTAGGAATTGAACGGCAAAATTACCTTAATATTATTAAAAAGTGGGATTTGGGAAATTTATTTGCTAAAATCATAATCCCTTTCCACCAAAGCAATTCTCACTTTGAAATGCTGATACCAGAATTTTCGTCCGGTTTCTCTTGCAATGGTATGTTCGGCGTTTTCGCGCCATTTTTTTATCGACTCCAAATCTTTCCAATAGGAAACGGTGATTCCGATTTCATTTCTTGCACTTTCAACCCCCAAAAATCCATCTTGTTTTTTGGCTAAAGCAGTCATTTTATCTGTCATTTCTGCATAGCCATTATCGAAATTGGTTTTTACGGAAGTGAAAATTACAGCGTAATAAGGCGGATTTGGTGTTTCGGCTATCATAAGGAATTCAATGAGGACAAGATTAGTCTTCTTCTATTTCAATATCATCTTG
>CAZHFE010000160.1:0-1810 GCA_964532055.1 uncultured Kaistella sp.
ACCGTTGAGTTTTCCTTTTGGCAAAACAAAACTTCCACTTACAGAACCAAATTCATTGGTAACTAATTTTTGAGTTTGTGATGGTTCGTAATTAGCATCATTCAAAACGACATTCAATTTTACTTTTTCCAGCGTTTTTGTTTTCAAAGTTTTCCCATCAATTCCGGTCGTAACGATTTTGAAATATACAATTTGTCCCGGTCTGTAAATTTTGCGGTCGAGGAAAATCTGTGCTCTTTCCTGATTTTCAAATTTTCTGCCGTTATCATCATAATTATTTCCGTAAACATTCATCAAAGAATAATTGTTCCCATTTCTGATAAGATAGTTTCGATAATAATCTTTATCTGCAGATTTCGGAAACTGAAAATTCCCCGATTTATCAGTTTTCAGTGAGTGTTTTACAATTTGTTTTCCTCTTATGTATTCGGAAATTTCGAGATTTCCCTCGGGAAGAATTTTTCCGTTTTCGTTATTCACGAGTTTCAGAATGTTGGATTTCGGATTACTGTCATCTTTTTTATGATAAATAATTTTGGAATCGGAAACGAAGAAATAAAAATTCTGCTGAACAGAATTTTCCACGATATATTCCGCGAGATAAATTCCTGACGGAAGCGGTTTCAGTTCCAGAGAAGTTTTATGGTTTTTGAAATCGGAAGTTTCGGGAAGCGTGAAATTCTCCTTTCTGATAAGCGATTTTTTTACTTTGGAAAACGGATTTTTGTAAGAATCAAAAACATAATCCAGAAAACCCTGCACATCGTTTTTTACTTCGTAAATATTCAGCGAAAAAGTTTTGATGTTTTTCCCTTCTGCAACCAAATGAATAGGTTTGCTGCTTTGGGTTTCGGTTTCGTAAAAAATATTGAGTTGCGGATTTTTAATCGCATTTTCCCGATTGATAATATTGTTGATAAATTTCGATTTCGGATATTTTTCTTTGGCCTTATCTGCCCAAATCAAAGCGGGTTTTTCTTCGCCTTTTTGTTGAAGAATATTCATGATTTCATCGACAATCAAAACTTTGTAATCGCCTTTTGTGTCATCGTTTTCAATGAATTTTTCGAGCTGCTGAATTTTATCTTTGCAATTCGTTACCTCACAATTATAATTGATTTTCTGATGCGAAAAATACAGTTTTGGATTTCCGGAATTAAGGGCAATTTCTTCATCATAAATCGAATTGATTTTCGCAAAATTGGCTTTGATTTCGTTGGGTGTAATAAGATTTCTGTCTTTAAGAAATTCAATGTAATTATAATTATTCCAATCTACCAAAGTCGGGAAATAATCGGCATTATCGAGCGAAGTAAAAATCCCAGAATATTTTGCAAGAGTAATTTTTCTGAGTTCGGAATTTTGTTTTTCCAGTTCAGAAAAATGTTTGGAAAGATAATTCTTAAAATCTAATTTACTCCATGTTTCGATTTGTGAAAAATCCTGATTATCAATATTTGTTTTCTGGTTGATTTTCCATGAATTATTTTCATAATATTCGCTGATGAATTCATTCATCAAAACTTTGTAAAAAAGTTTATCATCACCTTTCAGCTTTTCTTCAAACGGTTTCAGCTTTGCAAAAAATTTCGATGCGGAATCGTTCTGCGTATCATCATACGTCTGATTTACGATACTGAATTCCGCTTTCAGGGATTTCACGATTTCAACAGCATTGTTATCTTTCAGAGCCTGATTTTGGATTTCTAAAATAATGGAAAGATTAGATTTGTAGGTTCCTTTTTTGTAGTTTTCTTCTACTTTTTTCCATTGCTGGTCGTAATAATTCTGAGAAAATAAAGGCATAGAC
>CAZHFE010000161.1:0-1802 GCA_964532055.1 uncultured Kaistella sp.
CCCCAATTTTCTTTTTTATTTTTATCTTTTTTCTCGTGAAAAGCACCACCTCCTTCTTCTAATGTTACCATGTGTGTTTTCATTTTTACTTCTTCTTTTTCAGAAGCAATCTTTACGGGATTAATTTTTACTTCTGTCGGGAAATTTTTCAGAACCAATTCCTTATCCATCAAAATTTCAATATCTAAAAGCATCGGCTCTTCTTTTTTCGTAACAAAAGAAACCGAAATCCCGTCTTTGTCGGCACGTCCCGTTCTTCCGATTCGGTGAATGTATTGTTCGGGAACTTCGGGAATTTCAAAATTGATAACGTGTGTAATATCCGAAATATCCAATCCTCTCGCCATAATATCGGTGGTAATCAAACCGCGAACTTTTTGGGTTTCAAAATTTTTCATCGCATTCAGACGGTAATTCTGTGATTTGTTGGAGTGAATCACATCAAACTCTTCCGGAAAAAGTTCATCAATTTTCGTGAAAAGCAAATCGGCGTGTTTTTTATTATTGCAGAAAATCAGCACTTTAGAAAAATCAGAATCCGTTTTCAGCAGATATTCTAAAAGGTTGATTTTGGTATTGAAATTTTCAACTTTATAGCCAACCTGCTCAATTTTCTCAAGCGGAGTTCCTGATTTCGCCAAAGAAATTTCGACAGGATTGGCAAAATATTCATCGAGCATTTCATCAACAGCTTCCGTCATGGTTGCAGAAAAAAGAATGTTCTGTCTTTTCGGTTTCATCATTTCGAAAATATGCGTGAGTTGCGGGCGAAAACCGAGATTCAGCATTTCATCAAACTCATCAATAACTAATTTCTGAACCTCTTTTAAAGAAATCGCATTATCAATCGCCAAATCCATCACTCTTCCTGGAGTTCCCACCAAAATATCACAACCATCATTAAATAATAATTTCTGGGTATTGATATTTACTCCACCATAAATCCCAATAACTCTTGTAGTAATATTTTGAGTTAAATTCTTTAAAATTTCCGCTACTTGAACCACCAATTCTCTTGTCGGAACTAAAATCAAAATGGTAGGATTTCCTGTTTTATTATACTTCCACATTTTCAGGACAGGAAGCAGATAAGCCAACGTTTTTCCCGTTCCGGTTTGAGCAATTCCCATCACATCACGACCTGAAAGAATAGGTTTCAGAGATTTTTTCTGAATCGGAGTGGGTTCAAAAAGTTCCGAATCTGCCAAAACATCAAGGATTTTTTCCGACAAATCGAAATCGGCAAAAGTGATTTTTTCCATTCGGCAAAAGTACGATTTCTCCTGCAATGTGAACTTCGGGAGTTAATTAGAAAATTTAATCATCAACAATACAAGTATTTACAAAAAAATATCAATAAAAATGTAATACTTCTTTACAATCAACTGTTACATAATTGTAGGTAAAACGACCAATACAAACATCATCTATCAAAATATGAAATTATTTTTCACTTCCATCGGAATATTATATTCAACTTCTATTTTTTCCCAAATCGAAAAAGATACTATTAAAAGTAAAGAAATTGAAGAAGTTACCTTAATTGCCCGAAAACCGACCGTAGAAAGCAAAGCCGACAGAACAATTTTTAACGTTGCCAATTCTTCTATTTTAGCAGGAAATACAACGTGGGATGTTTTGCGAATGACACCTTTGGTAAGCATTGACAATAATGATAATGTGAAAGCAGAAGGCGAAACTGTAACGGTGTACATCAACGACAGAAAATCTGTTTTTACAGGAAAAGAATTAAAGGATTATTTGGCAAGTATTCCTGCGGAAAACCTGATGAAAATTGAGGT
>CAZHFE010000162.1:0-1774 GCA_964532055.1 uncultured Kaistella sp.
AAGAAAATACTAACGGTAAAAGAGATTGCCGAAAAATTAAAGGATTGAGAAATGAAAAAAGGAAAACCCATATTAGTAACATTTTCAGGCGGTAGAAGTTCAGCGTTTATGGCTGTATTTGTTAAGAATTATTATCCCAATCACGAAAAACTTTTTGTTTTCGCTAATACCGGAAAAGAAAGAGAAGAAACTTTGATTTTCGTTGATAAATGCGACAAAGAATTTGATTTGAATTTAGTTTGGCTGGAAGCCGATGTAAATGAAGAAAAAGGAAAAGGAACAAATTACAAAATCGTGGATTTTGAAACCGCAAGTAGAAACGGAGAACCGTTTGAATCCGTGATAAAAAAGTACGGTTTGCCGTCCAAACTTTATCGTCATTGCACAAGGGAATTAAAAGAAGTTCCGATACACAAATACGCAAAAGAGATTCTCCGTAAAGATTATTTGACAGCCGTAGGAATTAGGGCAGACGAAAAACATCGCTTAAAAAATAACGAGAATATCATATATCCTCTGTCTGAATTAAACGTAGATGAACTTTTTATTCGTAATTGGTGGAAAAAACAAAATTTTGATTTAGAATTGAAAGATTATGAAGATGGACAAATAAAGTAAATTAATTATGGAAAATACATTAGTAAACAAGGAAAAATTTTTTGCCCTATATATTAGACAGAGAGTATTAGTAAATAACTTTTGTACTGAGTCAGCAAATGGAGTTGTTACAATTACAGCTTTAGATTATTTACATAATACAGAAATGTATTGTTATCTGATGCTTAAGCCCCTTTCATCAATTACAGATGAAGATGCGATTGAGGTTGCTAAATTGTTTTGGAAAGAAGATAAATATCACACTATAAAAAATGGTAAGTATTATGTTGGTACAATTAATCAATTTCACGAAAATCCTATCGTTGAATATGGTATTGAAATGTATCCACATAACGCATTATTGATGTGTGATTTCCTCCGCTCCAAAGGATATGCTTTACCATTCTTAGACCTATCAGTATCTGAATTAATCAACTACGGTTGGGTTAAACTAAAAGAAAATTAATCAGTGTCAATCAGCACCAATATATTTAATAATATGTTGCCAGATGACACCAAAATAAAAAAATTATGAACTTAACATTTATTAAACCGAAAAAAGGAAACGGCAAACTAAAACTTACCGTACAGAAAACAGGGAAACTTGGATTTTCTATGGAATGTAATAAAACATTCAATTTTGATAAAAACGGTTTCGTAAAATTTGCAAATTAAATCAAATTGCAAGAATGCAGAATATTATTGTGGATTACCACGATATAGATAATTTAGTTCCGGCTAATAAAATCATCAATCATTACAAAAGAAGTTTATCGTTAGAGGATTTTAGAGATTATATGAAAACCTTTCATTTAAGACTCGCAAAACTTCCAAAAACAACTTCCGTTGAAAAAATTAAACGAAGAATACAATATATGAATAATATTGCTGAATCGTTTGGGATAACTACCGATACACCTTTTTCGGGAATTTTTTATTTTGAAAAACAATATCCCTTACAGGACAAGAGTTAACCCTATTTTAAAACAATAACATCTCTTAAATTCGTAGAATATTTCGGGGTTATATGTTCCTGCTGCATTTTCCAAGTTTTTTGCAAGTCCATTGAAGCGAGTTTTACTTTTTGCTTTCCGAGTTTTTTATTCATTTTATCCATCGCATTCATTAGTGGTAAATGCTTATTGTGAACATCAGAATCAAACATACTTGTCATTCT
>CAZHFE010000163.1:0-1757 GCA_964532055.1 uncultured Kaistella sp.
ACTTCCGCCATAAGTTGGGTAACAAAGGATTCCTATTTTCATTTTTTTATTTTTTTTCAATATTAATTCCCATTCCGAATTTCAGATATTCATTCACCAAAACCGGCAATCTTCCCCATATTTTGGTTTTTCCCAAAAATGCATTTGCTGTTGCGGTCATCGAATCTTCATTGCTTTCATACGAAACCAAAACAGTGGAAGTTTTAGAAATATCCACATCTTTCAAAGCGTACGGACTTCCGAAAACATTCAGAATTACGTTTTGATTTTTGTTCAGTTCGGTTAAAATACGTTTGCTTTCTTCCGAAATTTTATATGGTTTATAAGCGGTGGAATTATCCTTATGAAAACCGACAATCACCTTAGAATTACTCGGAATGCTACCTATTTCATTCGGTTTTTTCACAATTACAGTTGTATTAAGATTAAGTTGGTCTAAAAACGGTTGGTAATTTCCTTCTTCCAAAGGAACGTAATAATAAGTTTCTTTACAGTTCAGTGGTAATAGTTTTTTCTCGTCTTTTAATAAAGTCAAAGCATTTGCATACAAATTCTGAACGAGGTTTTTATGAGAATCGTTGTTTAAATCCTCATTGATATTTTCGGGATTTTTGGGCTCATATTTATTCAACCCTAAATAATACTTGGTTAAAAGAATTTTCTTTACGCTTTCTTCGACGCGGCTTTGTGGGATTTCACCGTTGTCAATCAATTTCTGAATAAGTTTTTTTCCTGTGGTGACATCTTGAGAAAACAACATGATATCATTTCCAGCTTTGAAAGCAAGAGCGTCTAATTCTCCGGCTTTGTATTTATTCGCAACAGCACCCATATTCAGCGCATCAGTTATGATTAAACCTTTGTAACCGAGTTTGTCTTTCAATAAATCGGTAATAATTTTTTTGGAAATCGAAGCAGGAATTCCTTTTCCGTTTTCCAGTGCGGGAACGTACAAATGTGCAATCATTACTCCACCGATTCCTTTATTCATCAACGCTTTGAAAGGCGCAAGTTCCACAGCATTTAATCTTTCCAGATTATGAGAAACAACGGGTAAATCCAAATGCGAATCGGCGTTGGTGTCGCCGTGTCCCGGAAAATGTTTGATTGCCGCCAAAACATGAGAATCTTGCAATCCGTTAGAATAAGCCAAAGCAGAATTTACAACATTATCAACATCTGAACCGAAACTTCTGTTCCCGATAATCGGATTATTTGGATTGGTGTTCACGTCCACAACGGGAGCAAAATCCCAATTAATGTTCATTCTTTTGCAATCTTCGGCGATTTTTGCCGCCATTTCTTTAATTAAATTTTTATCCTGAATTGCTCCCAAAGTTATTGCCCAAGGAAATTTGTGTGCCGTTGCAATTCTCTGGAACAATCCCCATTCTGCGTCCATTCCTATCATTAAAGGAACTTTCGAGTTTTGCTGAAATTCATTAACCAAATTGATTTCTCTCGCTGCATCGTCCTGCATCAGAATCAGTCCGCCTATTTTATCATTAACCACGATGTTTCTTACATTATTAATAAAATCTTCGCCTTTGTTGGTATAAAGTGCAACAATAAACAACTGACCGAGTTTTTCGTCTTGTGAAAGGGAGTTGTAGGTGGTTTCAACCCATTTCTCGGCTTTCTTTCTGTCGTCCTGTGAAAGATTTTTCGGCTCGAATTGTGCGGTGATTTTCAAAGAGAAAACGAAAATTAAAACGATTGTGATTTGACTTTTGATGTTTTTCATTATCTAAAAAATG
>CAZHFE010000164.1:0-1709 GCA_964532055.1 uncultured Kaistella sp.
TTCGTCAATATCGATTCCTCTTGCTGCAATATCGGTGGCTACTAAAATCCTCGTTTTCCCCGATTTGAAATTATTAAGGGCGTTTTGTCTTTGGTTTTGCGATTTATTTCCGTGAATTGCTTCTGCTGAAATTTTATGTTTTTGCAGTTTTCTGGCAATTTTATCAGCGCCGTGTTTTGTTCTTGAAAATACCAAAACCGAGTCCGAAATATCGTTTTGCAAAATGTGAGCAAGCAAATCGAGTTTGTTTTCCTTTTCCACAAAATACACTTTCTGTTGAATGGTATCTGCTGTGGAAGAAACCGGTGCAACCGAAACTTTCACGGGATTGTGAAGAATGGAATCGGCTAAATTTTTAATCTCGTCGGGAAAAGTTGCCGAGAAAAACAGCGTCTGTCTTTTCTGAGGGAGTAGTTTTACGATTCTTTTCACATCGTGTACAAAACCCATATCGAGCATTCTGTCGGCTTCATCGAGAACGAAAATTTCCAGATTTTTCAGCGAGATAATTCCCTGCGAAATAAAATCCAGCAATCTTCCGGGAGTTGCAACCAGAATATCAACACCTCTTTTCAGGGCAGATTCTTGTTCACCTTGCTTTACACCACCGAATATGACGAGGTTTCGTAACTTCAAATGTTTTCCGTAAGCATTGAAACTTTCTTCTATTTGTATCGCCAATTCTCTTGTCGGCGTGAGAATGAGTGCTTTTATCTGATTATTCCGAATATTTTTTTGTGTTAAATTCTGCAAAATAGGAATAGCAAAAGCGGCGGTTTTTCCTGTTCCGGTTTGTGCAGTTCCGAGTAAATCTTTTCCTTGTAAAATGTTGGGAATTGCCTGTTCTTGTATTGGGGTAGGTTTTTCGTAACCTTCGGATTTTAGTGCGTCTAATATTGGTTTTATCAACGCTAATTGTTCAAAATTCAAATGAAATATTTTTAATTTAAAATGAAAATTCCTCCCAAATTCAGAAGGAATTATATTTTGCAAAGATAGCGATTAATCAGTGATTATTTCACTTTCTCCCATTTTTGTCCGGTTTTCACCTCGCGGATAAAAGAGCAGAGCGTGTCCAGTTTTTCCGGTATTTCTCCTGAAGAAATGGTAATTTCTTTTTTGCTTCCGTCTGAGAAATATACCCGTAAATAACTTCTGGAAGCGTCCATAATCATTTTGTCTTCATATGCATTTCCTAAAGATTTTACATTTGCTTCATCAATTAAAGAAATCAGTTTTTGGAAATCTTCTTTGCTGATTTGTGATTTGAAAGTTCCTTCTCTTGGTTTATTAAAATCTTCTCTGCTTCCACCTTCGGAAAAATTAAAACGTTCAGCTTCCAAAACGGCATTTCTGTCGGGAGTGATGATTATTTTGTAAGTTGGACAAAACCCGAAACAAGGACCTTCCTGAAATTCTATTTTAGAATATTTCGAAACCTGTGAAGAATTGCATGTCATTAATGCGAGGAAAACAAAAAGACTGAGTAAATATTTCATAATGATATTTTTGTTGAGAGATTCAATAATTATTCCGAAAAACTACTCATGCAGTTTTTTCCAAATCACATCTTTTAGTTCCGTCAAACCTTCACCGGTAACTCCTGAAAAAAATAAGGGTTTTCGGTTTTCGGGAAATTCTGCCGCGATTTCTTTTTTCAGTTCGTCATCTAATAAATCGGCTTTGGAAACGGAAATAATGAAATCTTT
>CAZHFE010000165.1:0-1699 GCA_964532055.1 uncultured Kaistella sp.
TCCAGAAACTGTGCAGTAGGAGCAGAATTTACTGTAGGAATTGCCGAATTGAAACCGAGAATAGTGAGATAAGTAGCCAAAATAAGTCCGCCGATTAATGGCTGCTAATTTAAGGATAATTTTTAAGGAATTTAATCACCTGAAAAAATCAAAAATTCTCACTTCCTATTCAACCTCTTAAACCTGAAAAAAGAAACCAAAGCCAAAGTAAACATCGTTCCCAAACCGATATAAACCCACGCCGGAACAGGAACAGGGTCTCCTGCTGCGTAAGAATGCAGTCCGCTCAGATAATAATTCACGCCGAAGTACGTCATCACCATTGAACAAAACGCAAACATCGCTGCAACGTGAAACGCCCATCTTCCGCGTAAACCGGGAACTAATCTCATGTGAAGAACAAATGCATAAACCATAATCGAAATAAATGCCCAAGTTTCTTTCGGGTCCCAACTCCAGTATCTTCCCCAAGATTCATTTGCCCAAATTCCGCCAAGGAAATTCCCGACTGTCAATGCAAAAAGTCCTATGATTAAAGACATTTCGGAAACAATTGTCAGTTCTTTAATCGTAGTATCGTGATGAATTTTGTATAATTCTTTACCCGAAATAATATAGAACACCAAAGTAATCACTGCGATAATCATAGAAAGAGCAAAAAAGCCGTAACTCGAAGTGATAATCGCAACGTGGATAATGAGCCAATAAGATTTCAGAACCGGAACAAGCGGCGTAATTTGCGGGTCAAGTGCAGAACCGCCATGAGCAAATCCCATCATAATGACTGCAACCATAAAACCAGCTGCAGGAATCAGAGCGTTTGAATTTCGGTACAAAAATAATCCCGCAGAAATTCCGACCCAAGAAATGAAGATAATCGCTTCGTAACCGTTACTCCAAGGAGCGTGTCCCGACAAATACCACCGTGCAACCAAACCGAGAAAATGTGAAAAATATCCAATGATTCCGATTCCGATGATGATTTTGATGATTCTGTTTAAAATTTTATTCGGTCTGAATAATTCCACAAAACCTAAAATCAAAAGTAATCCGCCGATTAAAGTATAAAAAATGAGGAGTTTAAAATTCAGATTTACTTTATTCATCAGCACTTCCAAATCTACTTTTGATTTAGACGGCACTACATTTTTCCCCCAAGTTTGCTGATATTCCGAAAGTTTCACCAATTCGGCATCTGCATTGCTCCAGTTTCCGGATTTCTGTGCATCAAGAACTGCCAAAAAATATGGACCCATTACTTTTTGCGATGCTTCATCGGGTTCAAAATTCTGGTCGAGCCAAGAATGCCACGTATTGTTAGAATCATTTTGCACGGGAACAATTCTCATAAACTGTCCGCTGAAAAACTCGTTAAAAACCTGCACTCTGTCATTTACCGCAATCACTTCTTTGTCATAATTGGTTTGCTCTGCAGGTTTTTTGCGGAACGCAATATTATAATCTTCTTCCAAAACATAGTGTAATTGTCCGTTGCTGTCTGCAGGAAACATCGACATCAGTGTTGTATAACCATCATCATTTGCTTTGGTTTTTTTCTTGAGTTCTTCTCCGCCTTTTGTTCCTACTTTTATAATCGGAACCATCGTCCAGCTCGCTGTATCGGTATTAATCGATAGAAACCATTGGTTCGCTGTCAAAGATTTTCCGTCGCTTCCTTTGAAAGCATCTTTTTTATACA
>CAZHFE010000166.1:0-1656 GCA_964532055.1 uncultured Kaistella sp.
AATGAAATTCCGTTTACGGTAACCGAACCTTGCGGAACGGTAACAAATTCATCGGTTTCATTATATTTTATCGTAACCAAAAAACTTCCGTCTTTATCCTGAATGCTTTCTACCGTTCCGGTTCTATCAACGTGACCCTGAACAATGTGTCCGTCTAATCTTCCATCAAATTTCAGGCATCGTTCTATATTAACTTCAGTCCCGATTTGCCATTTTCCAAGATTGGTTTTTTCTAAAGTTTCATCAATGGCAGTTACTTTATAATGATTACCAGAAATTTCAACCACCGTAAGACAACACCCGTTATGAGCCAAACTTTGGTCGATTTTCAACTCTTGTGTAAATGGACAACTCAAGGTAAAATGAATGTTGCTTTCTTCTTTTTGAATATGCTCCACTTTTGCGGTGGCTTCAATTATTCCTGTGAACATATTTATATTTTACTAAATTTGTACAATTCTAATTTTCAAAGATACTAATAATAATGAGTTCAAAATCTCAAAAAATACGCGTAGGAATTTCAATTGGCGATTACAACGGCATCGGTCCGGAAATCATTATGAAATCCTTGAAAGACAAAAACATCACCGATTTTTTTACTCCCGTTATTTTCGGTTCGGGGAAATTATTTACTCATCAAAAAAATATTTTCAAACTTCAGTATAATTTCAATTACATAACTGAAGTATCTTTTGCACAGCATGATAAAATCAATATGGTGAATCTGTGGAAAGACAATGTAAATGTCGATTTAGGAAAACCAACCGAAGAATCTACCAAAATGGCGATAGACTCTTTAGAAGCAGCAACAAATGCTTTGATGAATGGTGAAATAGATGTTTTGATAACTGCGCCCATCAACAAAGACGAAATGATGAAACACGGTTTTAAACACGCAGGACACACCGGATTTTTAGAAGAAAAATTCGGTAAAAAAGGATTGATGTTTTTGGTTACCGATGAACTGAAAGTTGCCGTTTCTACTCATCATATTCCAATTTCAAAAGTTGCCGAAAATATTTCTAAAGAAAAAATAAAAAAACAGATTAAGATTCTCAATCAGTGTCTCATTCAAGATTTTCAGGTTCAGAAACCGAAAATTGCAGTTTTAGGTCTGAATCCTCATGCAGGAGACGGCGGAGTCATCGGAAACGAAGAAATAGAAATTATTCAACCTGCCATAAATGAACTTTTTGAGCAGGGAATTTTGGCTTTCGGTCCTTTTCCTGCGGATAGTTTTTTTCAGCCAAGCAAATACAAAAATTACGATGGCGTTTTAGCGATGTACCATGACCAAGGTTTGGCTCCATTTAAAACATTAGCTTATGAAGAAGGTGTGAATTACACAGCAGGAATGCCTTTCATCCGCACTTCTCCCGACCATGGAGTTGCTTATGATATTGCAGGACAAAATATTGCCGATGAACAAAGTTTCAAAGAAGCGATTTTTGCAGCCATTAAAATTTTCAAAAACAGAACAGAATATAATGATTTAATGACGAATCGTCTGCAACCCAAAAAATCTGCCGCAGGAAACGGTGTTGATGAGGATTTACCTGCCGAAAGCGAACATTAATTTTTTGGCTGATTGATTTGTTTTAAAAATTTATTTGTGAAATCAAAAAAATTGCATATTTTTGCACACTCATTTTATGG
>CAZHFE010000167.1:0-1546 GCA_964532055.1 uncultured Kaistella sp.
AGCAGAACATCTGCAGGAATGCCGTATTGTCGGGTAATGAAGTTTCTGGAAATGTCTATCAATTCAACATAAAACGAGCGGTAATTTCCTGTTTCTATGTATTTTTTCTTCTTTAAAATTTCCAAATCTTTCAGAGTTTGATTGGTCATTGCAGCAGGAGAGGATTTCTTTTGTTTTCCGTATCTTAGGATTTGAAAAATAATGAAGATTAAAGCCAAAACAATCAGCACTCCCAAAATATACCATTTATACAATTCCCAATAATCTTTCACGCCGAGTTTTACCTCTTTGTTCTTCATAATATCGTTGATTTGGTCGCCTTTCTGTGCAGGATTTATAACTTCTATTTCGTAAGGAATGGTGTGAAAAACTTCTCCATCGATTTTGAATTCTAAAGCCGGAATGGTAAATTTTCCTTCTTCAAAAATGACAAATTCTATATCTCTTTGGTAAGAATCTTTTTGTTTGGCAATGTTGTCTTTTATCTCTTCGAAATGAAAAGGAAGCAGTTCATTTTTAGGTGCAGAAACCACATCTTTTCCCTGAAGATTTGCAATTTTTATCCGCATAAATGCAGGTTCACCCAAAACAACAGTTTTTTTGTTCAACTCCGAACTCAGCGTTTGCGAAAATGAAAAAACACTGAAAAATACAAACAGAATTAATAATATCTTTTTCAAAATTTCTCTCTTTTTATTTTTTTCCGAAATACCGGTACAAACGTTTGGAATAATCTTCACCCGTACTGATGTTCATAAAACCAGCTGCCGAATTTTCAAAATCTTCGGTAATTTGTTTTGTTTTCTGTTTTTGTTTTTCGGCAAATTCATACCGCCATCTTGCGGAAGATGTATTTGCCCAAACTTGTTTTCCTGTTTCTGCATCGTGGAAAAGCGTGTAACCTACATCGGGAATTTCATTGTCTTTTTCGTCAGAAATCCTCATTCCCAAAATCTGGTGTTTTTTGGAAGCGGCTCTCAGCATTTTCAGGTCATAGTCATCTTCAAAATCCGAAAAAATAAAAACCATAGATTTTTTCTTGAAAATTCCCATCATATATTCCAAAGCTGCATCAATCTTAGATTCTGCGGAAATATAATCTGTTGTGAGAAGTGTACTGATAATCGCCAGAATATGTTTTCTTCCTTTCTTCGGCGGAATTATTTTATAAACCTTGTCTGCAAATAAAATCAGCCCCACTTTATCATTATTTCCTACGGCGGAAAATCCTAAACTCGCTGCAATTTCTGCAACATATTCTCTTTTCAGTTGGTTTTTGGTTCCGTAATCCATCGAAGCAGAAATATCGACCAAAAGCATCATGGTGAGTTCGCGTTCTTCTTCCATCACTTTCACAAAAGGTTCCCGAAAACGGGCGGTTTTGTTCCAATCAATCCTACGGATTTCATCACCAAACTGATACGGACGAACTTCAGAAAAAGTCATTCCCTGTCCTTTGAAAGCACTGTGATATTGCCCCATCAAAGAATTTTCCGTTCTCTTTCGGGTACGGATTTCGATTTGTTTGACTTTTTTTATAATGTCT
>CAZHFE010000168.1:0-1542 GCA_964532055.1 uncultured Kaistella sp.
TAAATTATCATTTAGTTTATAAATTGGCTCTTTTAAAAAGTTTTTAAGAAAATCGTTTGAGTACCTTAGTGGTTTTTTAACTTTTAAAACCTTTTTTATGAAAGATTTACTCAAACAGAATATTTTAAAGGATATGTCTAACATTTTGAATTTTCAACAGTTACAATTACTTGAAAAAGTGATTCATCAAAGTCTGCAAAGTGTTCATATAGAAAAAGATAGTTCTAAAAATTCAAACACACATGACAGCAATGAACAACTTCTTCATTTTTTTATTTCGTCTAAAAAAGTAGAGGGTTGTTCTGAAAAATCATTAAAATATTATCTTTCCACTATTGAAACCTTATTAAAAAAACTCAATAAAAAAATAGTAGAAATATCTACCAATGATTTGAGGTTTTATTTATCTGAATATCAAGAGAAAAATAATTCAAGTCAGGTTACAATAGACAATATCAGGCGAATTTTTTCGAGCTTCTTTTCGTGGTTGGAAGATGAGGATTATATCTTAAAATCTCCGGTAAGACGCATCAACCGAATAAGAACTGCAAAAACCGTAAAAGAGATTTTAACTGATGAGGACATCGAAATTCTGAGAGATAATTGCAAAGAAATCAGAGATTTGTCTTTGGTAGAATTGCTGTATTCCACAGGAATAAGAGTTGGAGAACTGGTAAGAATAAACCGTGAAGACATTAATTTTCACGAACGTTCCTGTATTGTAACAGGGAAAGGAAACAAAGAACGTGAAGTTTATTTTGACGCACGAACAAAACTGCATCTTATCCAATATTTAAAAACCCGAAAAGACACTGATAAAGCATTATTTGTTTCTTCTCACCAACCTCATCAAAGGCTTTCTATTGCAGGAGTTGAAAATGTAGTCAGGAAACTGGGAATAAAATGTAATATCAATAAAGTTCATCCCCATAAATTTAGGAGAACTTTGGCTACAATGGCTATTGACAAAGGAATGCCTATCGAGCAAGTTCAAAAATTATTGGGACACGTAAAAATAGACACAACGCTGAACTATGCACAAGTTCAGCAAGCCAATGTCAAAATCTCTCACCGAAAGTTTATAAGTTGATTATGAAAGAGTTTAATCTAAAAGATTTACTTAAAATAAAAAATGGTAAAGACCACAAAAATATTGCGGACGGCAATATCCCCATTTATGGAAGTGGCGGAATTATGCGTTATGGAAATCAATCTCTATATGAAAAAGAGAGTATTCTTTTACCACGAAAAGGAACATTAAATAATATTCAATTTTCAAATAAACCATTTTGGACTGTTGATACATTGTACTATACTGAAATTAACAGGAATTTAGCTGAACCCTATTTTCTCTACAACTATTTAAAAATGTTGAATTTAGAGAATTTGAATACAGGTACAGGTGTACCAAGTATGACCTTTGATAGTTATTATAATCTTACTATTCAATTGCCTGATTTAGAGATTCAAAAGAAAATTGCCAATATCCTTTCTGATATCGACAATAAAATCTTCATAAACAATTCGATAAATGATAATTTA
>CAZHFE010000169.1:0-1521 GCA_964532055.1 uncultured Kaistella sp.
GATTCTACCTATTCCAAAGAAAAAGAAGAGCAGATTATGAATGCGGTAATGAAAGCAACGCAATAAAATGAAATACTGTGCTTTTCTACGCGGGGTGAACGTGAAAGGAACCAATATGAAAATGAGCGATGTATGTGCTGTTTTCAAAAATGCAGAAATGAAAGAGGTTTCTTCGGTTTTGGCAAGTGGAAATATTTTATTTTCATCGGATAAAGATGTTTCGGAATTAAAGCAGATTTTAGAGAAAGCAATGTCGGAGTTTTTTAATTACGAAGCATTTCTTTTCATTAAAAGTGAGGAAGAAATCAATGCGATACTTAAAAATTCACCTTTTGAAAAAACAGAAAGTTTTCATAATTACGTTTTCGTTTCGTCATCTGAAACCGAAAAAATTTTGATGGAAGAATTTCAAAATGCTTCGAAAACAGAAAACGAAAAAGCACAAATCATAGAAAACACTTTCTATTGGCAAGTTCCGAAAGGAAATACTCTGGATTCTACATTTGGGAAAATTCTCGGGAAAAAATCTTTGAAAGATAAAATGACAAGCAGAAATATCAATACCTTTGAGAAAATTATAAGTAAATTTTAAATAAATGATACAATACTTAGAAAATATCCACCACAAAAATTCCAAAAATTTTTTCCTTATTGCAGGTCCCTGTATTATTGAGGGAGAAGAAATGGCATTGAACATCGCTGAAAAAATCATTAAAATCACCGATAAATACGAGATTCCTTATATCTTTAAAGGAAGTTTCAAAAAAGCTAACCGAAGCAGGGTAGATTCTTTTACTACGATTGGTGAAGAAAAATCTTTGGAAATCCTGAAAAAAGTAGGAGGGACTTTCAACATTCCCACTACAACCGACATTCACGAAAATGAACACGCTGCATTGGCTGCAAATTATGTGGACGTTTTGCAGATTCCGGCATTTTTGGTAAGACAGACAGATTTGCTTGTTGCAGCTGCAAAAACAGGGAAATGTGTAACGCTGAAAAAAGGTCAGTTTCTTTCACCCGAATCCATGAAATTTGCAGTAGAAAAAGTACACGATTCAGGAAATGAAAAAACTGCAATTATCGAACGCGGAAATTCTTTCGGTTATACAGATTTGGTGGTAGATTTCAGAGGAATCCCTACAATGCGGAATTTTGCTCCCGTAATTCTTGATGTTACTCATTCTTTGCAACAGCCGAACCAAAATTCTGGCGTTACAGGAGGAAGACCAGAATTGATAGAAATCATTGCAAAAGCAGGAATAGCAACCGGTGCAGACGGACTTTTCATTGAAACACACCCGACTCCGCAAACTGCACTTTCAGACGGTGCAAATATGCTTCAACTCGATAAACTCGATGATTTGCTCGCGAAATTAACCAGAATAAGAGAGGCGATATTGTAAATTTTGTTATCTTTAACCCTAAATTTTTAGCATTGAAAAAAATATTTCTCATTCTGTTTTTGTGTCCGTTTTTTGCGTTTTCGCAAATCAATCTCAAAGTTTTAGACGAAGACGG